>CALVKD010000006.1 GCA_944332525.1 uncultured Bacilli bacterium
AAAGAATGAATAAAAATCCATTTCAGTTTGCATCACGTCCATCACAAAGACCTGGTGCTTTAATATTTAATTGCGCTAGTGTGATACCTAGGATCTAGCGACTTTGTTGAGCGAAGTTAAGCTAACCACTCTCATATACTTAAGAACTTAGAAGCTATCTTTTTCTGCTCATTATCTAAGGAGAAAATCAAGTATCATCGTCAACTTCCGCCTCACCTATAAAAGGAAAGAGAGCAAGCGAATTGGAACCCTAGTTCTCAAGTAAGTGCCATTTGCAACTGGCTAATTAGAATTTATCATTGAACTCTTAAGTAAAAAATTACGCCGTTGCACGCAAGCACACGCAATTTCACACGCAAAATAGATTTATAGATTTTAGGCAATAAAAAAGCACACGCAGACTATCTTTTATAAAAATAATTCTAAATGCGTGTGTTTATTAACCAAATATTATATAATTAGACTAGGGTGATAAAAATGAATATTCAAATAGATTTCTTAACGATATTCATGTTAGTAAAATTCTCTTTAGTTAATGACATATCTGATAATGATCTATACAAAAAATTAATCTGTCTTGGTGGTGAAAATTTAGATTCTGAAAATGATCCTCATAGACATATTACAGGTGAAACCCAATTTGATAAGTCCAATAATGTAAAAATAATTACTGATGCAAAAATAGAAACAATAATCAATTCTTATGATTTCTTATTTGCAAATATAATTGATGTTGACACTAAAAAGAAACTTATATCTGCTATTAAATCATTATTAGCAACTCATAATGAAATAAGTCCAGAAGAGACTATAGGGAGCAATTATTTTACAAAACAATCGATTTTAACAATGGATAGCTTCTGTTTTCCTATACTACTCGCTTCAATTATCAAGTACGTAGTAGTAAGAAAAAATAAGCATCGTTATGACTTTAAAACATATCGTGAAGAGATTAAAAAGTTTTATGATGAAGTCACTACCGAGAATTTGAAGCTCTTACCACTAGAAGCAACTACTGTTAATGAAAAAGATACTTCAAAAGTAAATAAAAGTGCATTTGATAAACTATTTAAAGAAATAAAATCAGATAAATTGCCTAATGAATTTAAAAACAACAGCGATATTAAAATCTATATGCTGAATATAAGAAATTCTAAGTTTGATTTAGGTAATCTACACACTTTTATCAGAGATAATATTGAACATTATGTAATGAGCTTTTTAGAAGAAAAGGCCTATTATGATGAAGGTACAGCAAAGCATTTAATTGATGATGCTATTAACAAATTCTTAGATAACACAAAAGGTCAAAATTTTATAGATGTTTATTCAAAATTAATGCTCTATATCTTTATGGAATGTGGACTTGGAGCCCCTAAACTATTTAATGCTATTGAAATCCCTGAAAAGAATATAGCAAGCGATGGAGTTTACTATCTTAAAGGCGGAACAATATCTGATAAACCTATGTTAGTTCTTGGCGCTTCTAACACTTTTCCATCTTTAGAAAAAGCTCTAGAAAATAGTTTAATTCAAGCAGAGCTGATAGCTAAAAACCAAGATGACTTAATTTCATTTATTTCTCCATCATTTTTAAAATTAAGATTCGATCAAGATAATCTTTCTTTTATTGTTGATAAATTAATTAAAGCCGAAGGATTATTAGAAAACGAAGCTTCTTTTGGCATTTTTCTCTCTTATTCTTTAAATGAAACTAATGATGGGAGTATGACTCAACAAGACTTTATCAATCACATTAAAGAAAAAATGGAACAAGATATAACGAATGCTATTCCACTTATTTATGAAAAAATAAAAAGTCACAATTTGCAAAATTATAGCTTCTTTGTTTTCGTTCTACCTTTAACTGAAGTAAATAGCGATGTTTCTTATGTTATAAAAAAGTTCTCAAGGGGTGAAACCAATGTATAGTCAAGTTCAAGATTTACTTTTCACCAAACTCAAATCAAGCCCAGTTTTAAAGAGTTTATTTTCAAAACTACTCCATGTTTATACAAGTTTTAATTTTGGAAATAATACAAAGAGTTTAGATAATAGTGAAATTAATAAGCTTTTATATTTTGCAAGTCTTCTTTCTAAATCAACCGATGCTAACCAAAAAATAATATCGGAAGAAATTATAGCCTTATTAGACAAACTTTATCCAAACGAAGAAAATATAAAGAAAGCTAAACTTGATGTTTTATCCTCATGTACAAATTACATAGGATTAAGCTTAGAAAAAACGGATTTAAATAATGATGATTTAATGCAAGATTTATCTTATAACATTCAAAAGGCATCATTAAAAATACCTTATAGTAATGATTATTTTTTAGAAGATCAAAAAGAGATATTCGATAGTTTTGATAACTACCAATTTGTTAGTTACTCTGCTCCTACATCTTTAGGAAAGTCTTTTGTGATGAGAGCTTTTTTAAAGTTCAAAATAGCTGGTGATTATAAAAGCAACTTTGCCATTGTGGTTCCAACCAAAGCTCTTATAAATGAGATGAAAAACAATATCGTCGAGAAAGATTTAAAAGAGTTACTTGAAATAAAGCACTATAGAGTTGTTTCTTCAATTAATGAAGAGTTTGTAAGCAAGGATAAAGAATCAAATTTCATCTTCGTTGTTACTCCTGAAAGATTACACTACCTTTTAAATGACTCTAATATTTCCATTGATTATTGCTTTATTGATGAATCATATAAAATCTCAGAGCCAGAATCTAGAAGCCTTTATTACTATCAAACAATTAGTCAACTACTTAAGCGAAATCAAAAAGTTAAAATCTTCTTCTCTTCACCTAATATTCCTAACCCAGAGATTTATCTAAATACAATAAGGCAAAATGGAACTAAGTTTAAAAAAGCTTCTACCTATTCGCCAGTTAGTCAAATTAAATATCTTGTTTCTTTAAAAGAAGCTAATCAGCCTGTAAAAATCTTTAATGACTTAACTCAAGAACTAGAAGATGCTGGCGTTAAAAATAGCTCAACTAACATCAATGATATTATCTCTACTCTTAAAACAACTGGCGGTAATATTGTTTATTGTTCTGGTAAGGATAAAACTATAGAGCTTGCTATCCAATACGCTAACTTCTTGCCAATTCAAAAACCAATTACCGATAAAGAAAAAGAAGAGCAAAAAATTCGTGACGAAATAACTGAAGAAATAAGAAAAGAAATACATGAAGAATATTATCTGGCTGAATTAATCAAAAAAGGTGTCGCTTATCATGTTGGTTATCTGCCAAATTCACTACGAGATACAATAGAAAAAGCATTCAAAAACGGCATAATAAAAACCATTTTTTGCACTAGTACTCTTATGGAAGGCGTTAATTTACCTGCCGATAATTTATTTGTTACTAGCACAAGAAATGGTACTGAACAGTTAACTCCTACTGCTTTTAAAAATCTTTTAGGAAGAATTGGTAGGATTAATTTTAGTCTTTATGGAAATGTTTATCTTTTGATTATTCCTAATTATGCTAACGCTGATACATATAAAGAACTTTTAACTTCTAAAGTCGAGCCACAAAGTCTATCACTTGATAAAATTATAAAAAGCGGAGATATAATTGATAAAATTAACACCAATTCTTATGACTTTGGAAAGAAAGAAGATTCTCAAACTTTAAGAATTGCTACTAATATTTATATTAACGATACCAAGCATGAAAATCCTTCATTATTAAAAGATAGAATTAATGATAAAAGTAATAAACAATCAATTGATGCTGCGCTAACTACTATTAATAATCTTGAAGTTTCTGATAGCATCGATATCTCACCAGATCAACACGTTAGCCTGAAAGATTACATTGCTCATGGGGGTCATTATCCAGACAAAAGAAATGGAAGATTCGAACACGATGATGTTAAGAAGTTTTTAGATATTTTATCTGATATTTATAAATGGGATAAATACGAATTTGAAATACTTAAATATGGAAATTCTAACTCTTATTACGCTACAGTTTTATCTCAATGGATGAGTGGTTTAAAAGTTAAGGAAATTGTGGATCGTTCTATCGAAGATAAAAAGAAAAATCCATATGATGCCATGTATGATAGGAAGCTTAGGATGAGAGTTGATTATCTAGGAAGTAAAGAGCAAAACAATGAAATCATCAACAATACTTTAAAAACCATCGAGCAAACTATTTTATTCACCATTGCTAATTACTTCCGTGAATTTTCTAAGGAATATAAAAAGTTTCATAATTTAGAGTTCTTTGAGAACGATTGGTATGAATTTGTCGAGTTTGGAACTGATAATCAAATCACTATTGCACTACAAAGAAACGGATATGTGAGAGAAAACGCTAAGTGGATAAATGAGCATTCAGCTAAATTAAACTTAATTGATAAGACTCAAAAATGTAAGTTTGCTCCATTTCTTCTTAACTATGACGCTTTAATAAATTGTGGTGAAAAGAAAGTTGAAGAAGAAACTAAGATTGTAAAGCTCAATGTTCCAGAGCTATTTAAATAAAAAGACCTACCATTAGATAGGTCAAACAATTTTAAAAATTATTAATTCAAGCTAGTAAGTCTATTTATTGCTAAATCATAAAATTTATCAGAAACTTCGACCCCAATAAATTTTCTACCATGTTTTAAACAAGCAACACCAGTTGTTCCACTCCCCATAAATGGGTCAAGAACTACATCATCTTTATTAGTGTGAATTTCTATAATTTCTTCCATTAATTTAAGACTCTTTTGTGTTGGGTGAATAGTTCTTTCACTTCCAGATACCACACTAGTTTCAAACATTGAACGCAAATAAGGTTTGTCATCCTTTTTATTAAAAGTCCATTTTCCTCCTCGTTTAACGCCCCAAATAGCGAATTCCATATCTTGAACATATCTGCGATTAACATTTCTTGGCATTGGGTTTGTTTTGCGCCAAATCAATACATCTTTGACATCTATATCATTTATTTCTAATTCTTTAATTAAAAAACTCATAAATAAATAAGAGCAAAAAATAATAATTGAGCCATTTGGCTTTAATAGATCACAATAATCAGAAATCCAATTAATAACATCAAAGTTATTATCCCAATTACCAAAATCTATACCTTTACGTGGGTTATTAAGTGTAGAGAAATTATTTTTCTTTGAAATATTATATGGTGGATCTGTGATTATCGCATCTACATACTTTTTTTCTGCTTTGAATTCCTTAACTATCGAATATGCATTATCTAAATAGCAAGTGAAGCCATTTCCAGAATCCGTTTTGTTTTTGTAAGCGTCCTTGATTTTATTGGCTATAGCTTTTGCTAACAATGGTGGTACTGCATTTCCTATTTGTTTGCAAATATTGCATTTATTTCCATAAAACACGTAATCATCAGGAAAAGACTGAAGTCTAGCAGCTTCTCTAGGCGTAATTGCTCTATTTAAAATAGGATGTGAATTTCTACCATTTGAAGGTGTGTCAAATCTTGTGTCAATGGTCGGACTATAACTATCCCAAACTAATCTCGACCATGTTGTAGTAAATTTTTGCTTGCCATGAAGTTCTAATGGTAACGATTTTTTATCTCCTTCAGGTGGAATCATTTTAAGTTTTTCTAATGCGATACTGGAATGAGCCGTTGCTTGATGATTATATAATAAAATGCTATTCTTTCTCATTTTAATTTGATATTCACTTAATGGACCATTTAAATACTTGCTTTCGAATTCACCTTCCCCTGAATCAAGATATGATAAATCACTAATAGCATCTCTTACAGTAACTATTTTGTTTGTACCTTTCGGGAGTTCAATACTTTTAGTTTTTGAACCAATGATTATAGCTCTTTCTCTGTGTTGTGGAACCCCAAAATTTAAAGCATTTAAAACACCATAATTAATAATATATCCAAGTCTATGAAATTCATCTATTATTTGTTTTATAAAATAACCATCACAAGCATTAATTAAATTTTTTACATTTTCAATAACAAAAACCTCTGGATTTATTTCTGAAACCAAATTTACATATTCTTTAAAAAGAAAATTGCGTGGATCCTTTAAACCAAGATTTTTGCCTTTTAAAGAAAAGCCTTGACAAGGTGGACCACCAACAATCATATTAATTTTGTTTTCTTTTGCTAAGTTCACAATTTTATTTTTAATAGATGAATCAGTTAAATCACCACATATAGTTTCACTACCTTTTATGTTTCTTTTAAATGTTTCTAATACTTTAGAATCAAAGTCGACTCCTATTAAGGTTTTGAAACCCTTGACGCTATCTAAGCCACAACTTAAACCACCAGCCCCACAAAATAAATCTAATATTCTAAATTCCATTTTATTCACTCCAATCTATTGAGGGATTATTTTTTCGTCCCTCAAATTCTACATTACTTTTCTTCTAAAGTCAATCGATATATACAAAAAAACATGGTTATGATAAAATATAAAAGATATTTATAAATTTAATCGAAAGTGGTGAGCTTACGAATGCTAAAATCTATTAAATTATCTGATTTCATAAAAATACCTTCATCACCTTTTATTTTAGGTGCATTAATAAGCCGAATTATGACTTTTAAAGAAAACGATAAAAATTACTTCTATGCTTATACTTCTTTTAGAGCATCAAAATTTGTTCATTATAGTCAATTCGATTTAGTTAAATATTCAAAAGAATTAATTAAGAAATTAAACTTCTATTCCCACTATGATAATTGGACGGAACATAAAGTTGAAAAAACTAGTGTCGAACTTAGATTTTATATTCTTGATGACGTCGGAATGTCTAAAAAAGCTTTTTATAAATTCATATATCAAAGAATTGTGTCATCTGCTTGGATATTAAATCAAAGCGAAAAAGACATGTATGAATGTATGCGTGGTTTCATGGAATTACGTGGAAGCGTTGATACTTCTCTTAAGCTTATTGCACAGGATTATTTTTATGACGATAGCAATGAACTTAAAAAAGCACAAATTTTAACGCAATTGCTTAATATTCCTATAAGTTATGCTAATTTTAATGCACGTGATTTACAGCCACAATTTGTAAATGGAACCAATAAAAGAAATACTCAATTCAGAATTAAATTGTATTTTTATGCAAATAAAATTGGTTTTCTTAACGACTACAAGGCTAAAATTTTTGAAACTGCATACAACGAGCATTCAAAAGATATTATCGACGGAATTACTTATTTTAAAGTAACTTTACCTAACGAAAACAATGATGTGACTTTTCTAAAATATATAAATTTTTTTACTAATAATATTTATCAAAGGCAATTAACTCCACAAGCAATTACGCAATTGAGAAATGAATTAAAATTTAACAGTGATTCTACTTCTTCAAATGGCAGAAATAAAGCAATTATAGATTTATACGATAAAATTTCTGAAGATAAATGTGCCATTTGTGGAACAACACAGACATATTTTAGTCAGTCAAAGGGCAAACAATATTTTGAAATTCATCACGTAATTCCTTATTACAACGACAATCAGCTTGATAATATAGCTAACCTTGTTAAATTATGTCCAAATTGCCATAGAATGTTGAAAAAAGGTTCTGGCACAAAAGAAGAGCAAATTTTAGCAATTACAAAGATATTGCACGAGCACTCTGAAGTATATGAGTTTGCTTCATCATATCTAGGCATAGACAATATTAATGAGTTAGCTAAGAAAATTCAAACAATGCTTGGTTAAATATAGCTTCCAAGACATCGACCACTATCCCATTTCCAGCCATTTTATATAGTTGAGTATTACTGAATTTGTTTATCGCTTTATCTATTTGATTATCATCCCAACCCATAAGTCTCCAACACTCTCTAGGAGTCAATCTTCTAATTGAAATTAGTTTATCTTTATCGTTATCAACCACACCAATATCACTAACTGATGTTTTAAGAGTAGGAATCATAGATTTTTGAACCACTCCTCTTTTTGTTGGGCAACGATTGGTATAAACTCCATCACCTACTTCTGCCAAAGCATAGCCATCCTTAGTTGCTTGAGGGACGATGATGTAATTATCAGTTGGTCTATAACCAGCATGGGTTGTAATAGTAAAAGCATAATCAGCTGAAGACATATACTTTGGTTTAAATCTTAAGCCTCTAATTAAACCATGCCTATCTTTCATATCAGTAAAACAAGTTATAAGTTTTTCACTTAGGAAATATTTCTCATCAACATTTTTTTCTAATAGATCTGCAAGTTTTTTAGTTAAATTAATAGGCTTAGGAAATTCATAATGAGCATCTTCATCTCTAATTGAAATCATAAAGCAACGCTCACGATTTTGTGGAATACCATAGTCTCTAGCGTTTAAAACTTTATAAAAATTCTTATATCCTAGACTGTGGAGATAATCTAACCAGATTTGAAATAATTGCATGAATTTCTTTGAAACTATATTCTTAACATTCTCCATCAATAAATATTTAGGAAGCTCATCACTTGCTTTTGCTACTTCAAGTAGCCTTTGAACCTCCCATAATAGTGATGAATGCGTATTACTGTCCTTATTAAATCCACGCATCTTTCCCGCTAAACTGATATCAGTACAAGGGAATGAATAGGTCCATAAATCTGCTTTAGGTAATTTCTCTATTTTCTTTATGTCGCCTAAATTATTTACCTTGCCATGAAGCAACTCGTAAGCACTACTTGCGTATTTATCATTCTCACTTATTGCTACTACTTCATGTTCTATATTTGCTCTTTTTAATGCTTCTCTTTGGCATCCAATACCTGCAAATAGCTCTATAACTTTTAACATGTCGTTCTTCTCCTTTTCTAAAAATTGCATGAAAAAAGCCCCACCAGATTTCTCTAGCAGGGCGTGAATTAAATTCTTTTGCTTAGTTTAAATTATCAATACCAATTCCTATCTCTTGTCCTTTAGCTTTCATTTTCTCATAGATTTTCTTATGACCTTGGTGTATTAGATCTTCAAATAAGATAGGATCTACATATTCCATAAATGAAACTAGCGCTACTAATACTCCAAAGTCATTGCTTTTTAATGCTTCAATAAAATAATTAGTCGCTTCACTTATGCTTGATTCAATTTGCTCTCCTAAATAAAGGCATATCCCATACTCTAGTGCCGCATAAAGTTCACCCTCTTTTGCTAATTCACCTAGCCTTTTTACATCTAAGGAATCGGCGGTTCCTTCTTCAAGTTTGCCTACAATTTTACGTACTTCTTGGTTCATTTTTTATTACCTCCAAGCACTATTAAAAAGCATGAAAAACAGCAAAATAAAGCAATTAATGACTAAAAAACAAACTAGAGACTTTTATGGGATTTATT
>CALVKD010000007.1 GCA_944332525.1 uncultured Bacilli bacterium
ATTTTGAATTGCTTTAACAATTGCCGAAATAATGACGATTAAAACAATGACACCAGCAACAACCCCGATGGTAATTAACCAACCTTTAGGCGATGAGAAGAAATTAACTATTGAATTTTTTACATCTTCCCACCACTTAAGAAAATCTGAAATCGGCTTTTCTGGATCTCCGCCGATATCTTCTAAATCAGACGGCGTAACAATAACATCGGCTGTTATTTCTTCACCGTTTGAATTAACCAAAGTTAATGATTTAGCTTCGACATTTAAAGGCATTTCAACGACATTTTGATAATATTTATAGCCGTTGTAATAACCGCCCCCGATTTCCCATGGGTCGCCTTGTGTTTGTTCGGCATTATTATTTTTTAAATAGTTATAAAAATTTAAATAATCCGGACTGCTAAGTTCTTCCATGCTTTCGACTGTTGAATAAGAAAAAACAGCATTTGAAAATTTATAAATGAAATTATCAAAATTAATAACGTAATAATCATTTGACGGCATAAATTCTTTTGCAAAGTCAATTATTTCTTGATTCTGGCTAAATGCTGAATTAAAAGAATCTGCTGTTTGTATTTTTTGCCATTGAAATTTAGTATTGCCGATATTAGTTTCGGATTTATCATCAGCTTTGATATTTATTTCAGTTGCTTTTAATTTTCCGTCAGCAATTTCACTTTCAAATTTTTGTTTAGCTTGTTCGAGTGTTCCGCCAAGATAATTTTCTAAATAATTACTTAATAAATAATCATTTGTGAAATTAAAATCCGGATTGTTAAAATCTTCTGACCAGCTCCAATAAGTCGCCCGCGGATCTGGATTATTCAAATAGCCCGATGATGAATGCAAAGACCATTCATCAAAATAATTAAAATCGTCTAAATTTGATAAAATATCATAAGAATTGGCTAACAATAAAGTTTTGTAATATGAAATATCGATTGATGATATTTCCCATTCTTCCCAACCAGAAGGAAGAACGAAAGAATAAAATATTTGATTGTCTAACGTGTCGCCTTCGAATCCAAATAATGATTTAAATTCTTCCCAAAAATTAGAAGCTGTTGAATCTTGATCGAAATTGTATGACCAGACATGGGGATCATTTAATTTAATTTGAATAGGCTGATTATATTTTCTTTCAATCGATGCATCATTTGCTCTGGCATTGTTATTATTAAAATTGAATTGATATTCTGAATTTCTAAACGATGACATCATATTATCATCATCAGTAATTAAATAATCTATTGATACATTAACTAGATCATCGAATTTTAATTCTTCTGGCTTGTCGTTATTATCAACAAATCGAGAAATCTTTAAATCTTCGTCATAATCAACAAAGTATAATTTAGGTATTATCGAATCTTCGATATCTTGATATTTAAGTATTAAATTAATATCTTTAACTTCGTTAATATTTCCGTAAAAATAATAAATATTGTTTTTTGATTCGTTAAGATAAAAATTAACCAATACAACCGGCGATTCAGTTAAATTTTCATTTAAAATTGAAGAATATTTTTCTTCTGGTGAAAAACCAAAAGAAGAAACATCTTCTTGAATAGTAGTATTAATTTTAAATTCTGGCTGTTCCCCTTGTGGGGCTGACGGGGTAGCAACCCCGCCAGAAACAACAGCTGAAGCAAGTATTAAAGCACTTGCTAAATAAAAATTTTTAATCATGTTTTTGCTCCTTTATGCGAAACTTGTTTTGTCGATTATAAATAACAAAATTGTTAATATTCCACCGGCTAACAATCCGCAAATTGCATTTATTAAATAGTTCTTCATTTTAGAAAATTAATTCAGCTGTTGAAGCTATTATTTTAAATTTTTCATTATCGGAAAAAATATTCCAATTTGTGAAAAAATCTGTTATTTGAGCTAGCCAGATTAACCCAGCTAGCAATAAGGCAAGCGCGATAATAATTAATATCGATTGCCAATTTATTAAATTAGTAACAATTAATATTGCGATTAGAACGGCTAAAAAAATTATTGAAGCGATTAGTAATAAAATCGTTGATGATAGCATATTTTATTAGAAAATTAAATTCGGAGTATCAACGCTAATTCCTACTGGCGTTAATGAAAAATCCGAAAAATCGTAAGTAATCATGATTGAATTATTTTCGTCGCTTGCGGTAGTCGTTCCGTATGGTGTTTCTAATGTAGCCCCCGTAATATCGAATCTAACACCGACTTGATTTCCGATGTAATTTTTTAAGAAATCATGCCAAGTATTATTTGATGATAGATTCCAAAGTTCCGAAGCTGTCGGCAATGTTTGATTTAATAATTCAAAATTTTCTGCTTGATAATCAGATAATTTTTCATTGAATAAATCTTGCATTTCTGAAATGATTGATTCGACAGTTTCCCAGCCTGAATAATCTTCCCATGATCCAGTTCCAACAGTCTGATCGCCTGCGTAAACACTGATATTTGTTACATTTTTAAATTTAAAAGCTGAAAGATATTCTGCTGTTGTATAGTCAACGTCAAGAGTATATATTGACGTTTCATTTGTATTTGAATTATCAAGAATTTTTTGAATCAAATTAACTTCATCGCCAGATGTATAATTTAAGGTTCCGAGATTAAGATCAAGTAATCTTTTTGCATATTGACAAGTAACAGTCGCATTAATTGATTCATCATTGACCGCGTAAACTTCAACAACAATGACTTTATTGAATGCTGTTCCGCCAACATTTGTAACAGTAACTGTTTTTGATCCTACATCAACAGAAGCGGAAATAACCGCGCTGGCGTCGCTCTTGTCGTCTTGATAATAAGATTTAACTTTAACAGTTTCATCAACTCCGACTAAATCGCCCGAATCGATTGTGTAAGTAAATGTTTGCACTTGATCCCCATTTGCGCGGGTTTCTGTTGATAAAAGTTTAAGTTTAATTCCGTTTTCAGAAATTTCAACTTCAGATGTTTTATCTTCTTCTTCTGTGATTTCTTCGTGTGGGGTTGTGAATGTTCCCCAATCGAATTTAATTCCAGCGCTTACCGCTGTTACAGCCAAAGCACCCAAAGCGCCCCAAGCTAAGAAATTTAAAGTATTTTTTAAAGCTCCCATTTTGATAAATCCTTTCTATTCAATAACTTCTTCTGAAGTGATTGGTTCTTCTTCTGATGTTGTTACTTCAATTGATCCATTACTAATGATTGAATCTTCTGAAGTTGTAATCGGCCCTTCTTCTGATGTGGAAGGCTTTTCCGGTCCGAAATTAGTTTGTGCGATTGTATAGCCGGCAACGGTTACCCCCGCGCCGATGACTAAGCCGAGAACGGCTCCGATAAAATAAGATTTGACTGACATTTTTAATTGCTCCTTTCTCCAATCTGATTTTTTATCCATGGAAAATCATCTATTGTTAAATCTTTAATTTCGTTATAAGTTGGAAAATCTTCTTCTTTTCCTTGATATTCTAGAGTTAAAGAAAATAAAAAATGATTTTCTTCAAATTCATAAAGTTTTGTTGGAAGTTCCATTATTAAAGGTTCTTCTAAATTATTTAAAATGATTTTTAGAACGGGTTCATATAGCGTTCCAGCTATTTTATTTCCATAAAAGTTTAAATCAATATATGCTGGTGTTGTCAAAAAGTAGTTTTTTAGCTCTGGCAAAATATTATTATTATAAATATCTTCATTTAATGCCCCTTCTGAGCCAGGGGGCATGAATACCGTAAAAATAAAACTTCTAATTAATTCTTTGAGTGAAATAAATGAATTATAATATTTCAAATAAAAAACTATAGGTGCAACAAAATCTTCTAATCCAGAATTTGTTGTTGAAAATGTTAAATTATTTAAATCGCCTAAAACAATTTCATTATTATTTTTTGAAAATTCATAATCTAAAGTATAATCTGAAAAATAATTTATATTAAAATTTCTGCTATTGTAATCAAAAATATAATCTGTAAGTGAATAGCCATTATTTATTAATTCTGAAGAAATACAATTTTCTTTATTAAAAGAAATTAATTCTTCTGGTGAACTAAATGATTTTATAGATGTTATACTTCCTATTTTCTTAATAAAATTAACATTTACAATAGCTTCTGAATTGTCTGATCCTTTAAATACAAGTTCTATTTTTCTCTTGCCATATGAATACATTGACCAAACAAAAACGCTTGTATCGTCTTTTTTAGAAATTTCAAGAATATCAGATCCAACAGATTCTTTTGTATCAGCATATCTTGCTGAATAAGTAACGCTAACGCCTTCTGGAGCTGTCCATGATACTACTTGTATTACTGAATAATGTTTTATATTTTCATCATCAAGAAGTTTTTTCTTCTCATCTTCAGAAGCATATCTGACCGAAATATTTAAATTATTTTCAGATTCAGAAATAGAATTTTCTTCTATTTTTGATAAATTAAAATAATTCATGCCGTATGTTCCTAGAGAAAACGAGCATATCAAGGCAAGTAATAACATATTATTTTTTTTCGCTCCCATGTTTAACCTCCTTTCTTTTTTTGTGATTTGACATTTAAAGTCAAATCGATATTTAATTCATCTTTGCCAGATTGCTTTAATTCTTTTCTGGCAATCGAGATAATCTTGTAAAATTCATCAAATATTTCTAATCCGTCATGGATCACAGCTTGCGGGGGGCATTTTGCGCAATTCTGCGCGCTTCGCCTTTGGCAGATATAACAATTTCTTAATTTGATATAGTTTTTCTTATGGGGTGTTTCCCCATATTTTGGAATCATCACAGACACGATTTTTTTGTTGTCTGATTCGTCAATAAATACTCCTTTCTAGTTATATATTTAAAAATTTCGATGATGAAATTTTACAAGCTAGTTTTTTCCCCAGATATCGTAAGAAGCGATTTCTGTTTGTTCTTCAATAAATTTTTTAGAAATATCTGAATCTTTATCTTCAACAAGCTTTTTTCCGTTCAAATAATCAGAAATGACGGATTCAAAAAATTCTTGAGAAAATTTATTTTTATTCTTGATAAAAAGAAGAATGTTATTTTCAACCGCTGAAAATAATTCGTCTGGATCAGCTCCGGTTTTTTTCTGAATTGATTTTAAAATTCGGGTAAATTCGATTATTCCGGTTTGATTAAGTATTAAATTTTTTTCAACAAGAAAATCTATAATCGGATTAATCTTTTCGTTTCCGGTTAAAATTTCTTCTTCAATAATTTTGGAAATCGTTTTTTCAAAGTAATTATTTTTATTAGTAATCGAATCAAGATTTGTTCTTTCAAGTCTTTCAATAAAGATTTGAATTGCTTTTAAGGTGTTCTCTGATCCGTAAGATCCAGAAATCTTTTTAATCAAATCTTTAAATTTCGATGATTCATCTTTCGTGATGAATTTTTTAAAAATTAATCCGCTGATGAGAACGTCTTGTTCGTCGTTATTTAACATTGCGGAAATCTGATTTAATCCGTCCGAATCGTATTTTTCTTTTAATTCTTTTATTTTGTTTGAAGCTTTAATCCGATTTAATCTTGTTTGATCCTTGCGTTCCGCTTCTGATGAAGTGAATTTCTTAATGTTAGGTATTATAAGGCTATCGCCTTCAATTATTATTAAGTCCAACGCTTCAAGGGCTTTGACGCATTTATCAATTGTTGCAATATCTTTTTCTTTACCGCTTCCCGTTCTGAAATGGATTAACAATTTCAAAAAAGCCGGATTCATCGTTTTATTGTTGTCAATAAAAATAAATCCGTTATTTTCAAGCGACGCTAAAATTAACATTTCATAAATAGAAATATAGACGAATGGATTTTCTTCATCGTCGAGCGCTTGTTCTTTTAGTTCTTCCATTTTTTGACTTTGGAAGAAATCTTTTTCAATTTGAATGAAGTAATATTTTTTCTCTTTCATATTTGAAACCCCCTTATTGCTTCAATCTATGATCCAATTTGAGCAAGTCGGGTTTGAATCATAGATTGAAATAATAAGAAGTATCGCTCAGCCGTTGGAGGTAAATAGATAAATATATATAAAGGAAATTTTTTTAATGAAAAGTAGAATTGCTTTTTTTCTTAGACCGCGAAAATTCGAAACAGCTGAGCGATTAAAAAAATCCAACAAGATTATTAACAATGGGCATGAATTATATTTATAGGGTTTCAAATAAAGGGTTTAAGGATTCATGCCCGTGTCTGAAATGATTGAATGCAAGTTTTAATTGCATTCTACTTTATTATGTAAATTAAAAATTGACTTTGTCAATAATAAATGCACGTAAAAATTGCTTTTCATATCATTTTAGTATGAAAACAGATAAATTATTATTTTTAAGAAAACAAAAAGGGCTAAAACAAAAAGACCTTGCCGAACTTCTTAATGTAACTAGACAGCAATATCAGCGTTGTGAATCTGGATTAAATGAATTAGATTATTCCGGATTAATAAAAGTTGCAAAGTTTTATGATGTTTCAATCGATTATTTATTAGGTTATTCATCTTCAAAACTTGATGTTGATTTTTTAAAAGCAAGAATAAAAGAACTTGACATCGAACAAAAAGAAGAATTATTAATAAAGATTCTTGAAGCTATTATTGAAGAATGCAAATAAAAAGTGGCTTTCGCCACTCTTATAAAATGATCTGATCTTTTAATTTGTAATAAGCTTTTAAACTTTCATAGTCATTTATGATGTAATAATATTTTTTGCAAAACTTAATATAATTATTTATTTCAATATTTAAATTTCCTTTTTTTGATGTTTTCTTTTTGTTAAATAACATTGTTAACTTTCTCCAATCTTGATTTTTTTTCAAGAATGAAAGATAATTAAATAGCATTCTTAATCGGGGTGCAAGGCTATTTTTCTTATCTGCTTAATGTAATGTAATTCAAGTAATGTAATTCTAGCTGATAAGTAATAGTCTTTTTATTTGCTATTTTAATAATTTCATTCTGATATAATCACTTAATCTTAATTGATGTTCTGAAGCTTCCTTTTGAAGCTTTTCTTTTTCATCGTCCGTTACACGAACGCTTAATTTGTGAATTTTAACGTCTGCTGGATTTGACTTTTTATTCATTTTCAAGATCTTTTTCTATTGCGACGTAATCTTCAAATAAATAAGTGTCATCAGATTCTAAATAGCCGTGTTCTTGATCGTATTCTTTGGATTCAACATCTTCACGAATGATTTTATAAAAGTCATAGTTATAAATATCATCGCGCGGTTGCTCTGGATCAAGCGATACGCTTTTAATCTTGCGAACTGTCATTCCCTTGTAGTCGTCGCCAACATCTGGCAGAGCGTCGATTATTTCGGCTTCCCTTCTAGCTCCGCGAATTTCATCGCCCCATAAATTAAATTCAACTGTATTTGTCATTTTGCTTTACTTCCTTTCTACTTTTATTTTACCAAAAACGTCGGACGTTTTCAAGTCCTTTTTTAAAATTTTTTTCTTGTCCGCTACCGCTGGAAAAATTATCTTCGCTTTGCTTCGAAAATTTTTCCTACTCAAAATATCATTCTTTTAAACGACTAAAGCATTTAAAAGAAAATTAATTTTAAGATTGGAAAATTCCAATTGATACATTTTCCAGCTTCGATTAAATTTTTTTGAAAATTCAAAACTTCCAGAAATCTATATTCTTGCGTGAATATTCTATATTGAAGCAAAAAAAAGGCTATTGACAGCATTAAAAATAATAAATATATTTATTATATTTATTATTCATCAGTCAAATAATATAACTCTTTATCTTAGTATTACTATTACTCTATCTCTAGGGCGAATTTTTAATAAAAAAATCGTGCTTTTTTGCACGATGAAAAGACTTTTTTAAAAAAAGTTAGTGATACAAAAATGATACAAGATTTTATTTCGTTGACGGCGAAAACGTGTTAAATTGTATCATTATTCTATTGTTATATATTGTTAAATGTTCCGATAGACGGCACCATTTATGTTATTTAATCCCATGACTATGGGATTTTTTATTTTTATAATGCCTTTTTGATACAGCTTTCAACCGGAAATTAACTTTACTAGGGCTATTTTAATGTATAAATCAACGCTTAGTGGAGATTTATAATTAATGAGTCATAAAATAAATTAAGACCTAATTTAATTATATATTTTAATAAATTTAAAATCCATTTATAATAAAAATATCGAGGGATATCTATGGGAATAACTACAAAAGATACATTATTAGTTGTAGGTGCCATTGCTTTAGGTGCAGCCGTTGTAACTGGACTATACTTCATAACTAAACAAAGCAGTTCTGAATATTTTTATTTTGCTAGCGATACGTATGCTAACATAAAGAATTATAGTAATCTTTTTGATAAAATTGAACGCGACCTGAATATTGATTTTGAAGACCTATATTTTGTTAACAGCAGCTCTATTAAAGTGAATAAAGAAGGAGATATCACATATCTAGATTTATCCATGGGATTTGATAATGATGAGATGAGTTATTATGTAAATCTTCAACTTAATCCAGATAAATATGCTTTGATGATGCAACCATTTGAGCATACTGAAAAAACATATATTAATTATGCAGCAGATGTTTTTAAATTGATGAGCAAGATTCCTTCTGAAATGCTTTTAAGCGATGAGACTATTATCTCTTTTAGTGATACTATGATCGACTATGCTTTAGGCTATTATTATCATGATGGATGTGTTGATTATTTAGATGAAAGAATTAATGGCGAGTATAACTATGTGATGATTCTTGACCAAAGTAATCCTGAGAATATAGCTTTTGAAACTATTTATTATGGGGTGTCTAGGGTATGAGTAAAAAGTTTTTTATTTACAGCGTTGTGCTGAAAAGCCTAATTATTGGATTTTTGATTTCTGGGTTTACTGTAATTTTAGTAAACGGAATTGTAAACATGGATTTTTCTACGTTTACATATTTTACAATTATTTCAAATATTTTTACTTTTATAACTACAATTTTCTTCTTAATTTGTACAATTAAGCGTTATAAAGGTTTTTATTTGAGACCAAATAAAGTATTTTTTATTTTTAGATTTTTCTCACTAATTGCAATTACTATTACTGGATTTATTTTTGATTTTTTAATTGTCCCTATCGGTGGAATTCAATATTTAATGTCTTATCAAAGTGTTTGTTTCCACGTCATTATTCCGGTTTTAGCAATTCTTGATTTTCTTACCTGCAATCGAACTTATAAAATTAAAGTATCTTATATTTTCTTAGCATTAATTTATCCGGTTATTTATCTCTGCTTTGAAATGGCGTTATCTTATAGCGGATTCCGTTGGGACAATGGAACATCTGTTGCTCCATATCCGTTCTTGGATTATAAAACCAATACATGGTTTACTATCGGTGACGGCAAGATGGGCGTGCTTTACTGGATCTTTGTCTTAATCGCTATTTTCATCGGTGTTGGCTTCCTTTATAAACTATTCCAGTTCTTAATAAAAAGAAGGTATTTAAATACCTTCGATTAATATTTCCATTTTTGAAGGGAATAGTAGGCTTTATCGATTTCGCTATCGATAGAAACATCGCTAGTATCTTCAATATAAAATGAAACGTTTTTGTATAAAGAGAGAAAAGTGTCAAAGTCAAGCAAATATGAATACGCATTTGACTGAACATATATTTTCTCTTTTTTCTTGGCAAAATAGGTCTTTTTACTGTTTTGGACAATAAATAATAGTTCGCCTTGATTAATTAACAATAAAGCTTTTTCCGCATTAATTTCCATTCTTATCACCAATCTTAATATAGGCTGTTTCTTTTCTCTTTTCGTCTTCGTATTCTAAATTATAACCAAGTTTAATTAACTTATCTTGAGTTAATTTTAGTTTAGCTAGAGCAGGAACTTTTTTTACTTCAGATACGAGATTAGAATAATAAATTCTTGCTTTATGGTTATTATAGTTACTAATGATAATTGAATTGATCGTGTCCGATAAAATCTGATCTTTTGTAGATTGTTTCTTTTTCTTAGTTGATGATTTAACAGTTTCTTTTTGATTTTTTAATTCTTCGATGAAATAGAAGTGATTAAATAATTTTTGATAGTCTTCGTTTGTCGTAGCTTTCGAACCGACACCGATGATTGTTTTACCCATCAAGCGAAGTTTAATAGCTAATTCAGCGTAGTCAGCATCGTTACTGACGATGCAGAAAGCTTCAATATTATTTTGGGTATAGGCTAAATCAAGAGCTTCGATATAAAGGCGAAAATCTAATAAATTTTTTCTAACATCAGCATAAGTGCAAGAAAGATCTAACCGATATTTTTTCAAATCATCACTTAATTCTGCTTTTTTGATTTTACCTAAATCGTTAACAATCATTTTACGCGGATAGAGCAAATCATAATTTAAATTGTTAAGCGACTTAAAAAGCTCATCGAGGATCTCGTGAGGTTTAATATTCTCTGAATCAAAGAGAATGGCACATTGATTATGGTTCATAAATTCCTTTCATTAGAAAAGATATTTTTTAATAGTTTGATATACTCCTTCTTCATCGTTTGACGGCACGATTTCATAAGCATGTTTACGTAATTCTTCAGAGAATGAATTATTCATTACGAAACCGTATTTAACGCTTTTAATCATTTCTAAATCATTATCATTATCTCCGAAAGCAAATACTTCATCTGGTGAAATATTTAGTTTCTTTAGTAAAGTTTTTAAGGCCTGCCCTTTACTAGCTTGAGGATTGAGAATTTCTAAGAAAAAAGCATGCGATCTAACGACTGTGTAATCGGAAAAAGCTTCGTTGACCACGTCTGATATTCTATCGATATTTTCTTTGCTTTCAGTGAAAGTCATCTTAATAAAATTCTCATTTTTGTAATGAACAAAAGGTTCAATCCGCAGAGGGGAAGCAGTTAAGTGGTGCTCAAATTCCACATAATCGGAATCTAGTTCGGAAATTAATTCCTCATATTGATTGTAGGCGAAGAATGATACTTGTTCTTGAACGCTTAAAGCATAAGCTCTTCTAACGACATCATAAGCGATATCTTTCTTATCGAGAGGTGAGAAATCTTTGTTTGAGAGAATTCTCGCTCCATTGAAGGATATTGAATAATCATCTGCCGTGGTATTGCCGATAAGTTTGACAAATCTCTTAAGCGAATTAGTTGGCCTTCCAGTCGCTAAGACCAGTTTAATATTTTTTGAAGCTAATTCTTTAAGAATCTTTAAGGTTGCAGGAGAAATCTCGCTACGGGAATTTAGTAATGTACCATCTAAATCAACTGCTATTAATTTTATCTTTTCCATACTGATATTGTAGTTAAGAAAAATAAAATATGCAATTTATCGGCTTTAAAATGTTTGCAAAAATATGTAATATTAATAAGGTTAAGTTTATTACCCTTATCTTTAAATATATGAGACAGATTAAAAATATTTCTTTTAAAAAAGATGAAATTATCTTAGCTATCGATGAAGAGAAGCTTATCATCGATAAAAATATTTTTGCTGAGCATTATCTTTATTTAGGGAAGCAGTTATCTAATGAAGAATATGATGTGATAAAGAATGAAATATCTTTAATTGAAATAAGAAAGAAATATTTAAAAAAACTTTTAAAAAAGCGTTTATCAAAACAAGAAGTAATCAATCTTTTACAAAACGAAAAATTAAATATTGAGCAGATAAATAATTTAATAACGTTTTTTGAAAATAACTATTTGCTTAATGATAAGGCCTTAGAAAAAGAGCTCTATGAGGAACTAGAATTAAAAAATACTTCTTATCAAGAAATTAAGAATAATTTTTCTGAACGCGGTTTAAATTTAAATAAAAACTACGATAGCGAAACAGAATATCATAAAATATTGTTTTGGATTAATGCGAAGAAGAAATTGTTTGAAAGATATTCTTTCCAAGAGCAAAAGCAAAAATTAAATTTGCTATTATTGAGGAAAGGTTTTCCTTCAGAGTTGATAAACAGGGCCTTAAATGAGCAGCTTACCTATGATGAAGATAATGAAAAAGCAGCTTTAACAAAAGAGGTTATCGCTTATTCACTTCGCAATGATTTATCAAATAAAGAAACAAAAGATAAGTTTATTAACAAACTCATAAGAAAAGGCTATCGTTACCATGATATTATTAAGACTATAGGAGATTTGGATTTATATGGACAAGATGATTAATGAATATAAAGAAGGCGATCATATCGCCGCGGAATTATTAGTTACCAATGCGGTTAAGGGAGTCTCAAATGCTGGAGCACCTTATCTTTCATTAACTTTACAAGATAGGACTGGAACAATCGATGCTAAGCGATGGGATTCTAATGATACAGAAGCAGCAATTTGCCAAATAGGCGATGTAATTTTAGTCAATGCTGATGTTATTGATTATCGCGGCAATTTACAGTTAAAAGTCATCGGCTTAGCTTCTGTTGATCAACGCAGCGTTGATTATAGTAAATTCTGCCTTCCATCACCGGTTAGTCAGCAAGAGATGGTCAGACAGCTAAAAAGCTACCTCTCATCAATCAAAGATGAAGAATTAAATAAATTAGTCAACTATGTTATTAACGAGCATTACGATGCATTTATTAGCTATCCAGCCGCGGTTAGAAACCATCATGAATATGCCTCAGGATTACTTTATCATACTTTATCGATGACTCAGGTCGCTGAATTCTTCGCTTCCTTCTACGATGATGTGGATAGAGATTTATTAATCGCTGGAACACTTCTTCACGATGTTGGTAAAACAATTGAATTATCCGGCCCTATCGCGACTAAATATACTTTAGAGGGAAAATTGATTGGACATATTGCGATTATGGTTAGCGAAATCAGAGAAGCTAGCCATCGTTTAAATCTCCATTCAGAAAAGATTTTATTATTAGAACACATGATTTTATCGCATCATGGAGAAAAAGAATTCGGATCTCCAATTCCTCCATTAACTAAAGAAGCATTCTTATTGCATGCGATTGATGATCTCGATGCAAAGATGAATATCATCTCTAAAGCTTTAGACGGTGTTAAAGAAGGAGAATTTTCTTCAAGAGTTCTAGCTATGGACGGAAGAAGTTTCTATCAAGAAAAGAAAAATAAATAATTATCAGAGGCATTGCCTCTGATTTTTTAAAAGTGAGAAATTTGAATATAAAATCTTGAAAACCTCTAGAAAAAGGCTAAATAGATATCTATTATTATTGATAGCTAGTGAGAAAATTAAATATCTATTATTTGTATCATCATTTATAATGATATTGAAGGAGCAAAAAATATATGGCAATTTTAGTTACAGGCGGACTAGGTTATATTGGTTCGCATACCATCATTGAACTTATCAAGAAAGGTGAAAAAGTCATCGCAGTCGATAATTTATCTAATAGTAAAATTACAATGATTGATCAAATTGAAAAAATCACCGGAGTCAGAATTACTTTCTATCAAGTCGATTGCCTTGATAAAGAAAAATTAGAAGAAGTATTTAAAGAAAATAAAGACATCCGCGATGTTATTCATTTCGCGGGAAGCAAAGCTGTCGGAGAAAGCTGCGTTAAACCATTGCTTTACTATGAAAACAACCTCATGTCGACAATTAATCTCTTAAATTTAATGATTAAATACGGAGTTAAAAACTTTATCTTCTCTTCTTCTGCTACAGTTTATGGAACACCTAAGAGAGTACCTCTTTACGAAACCGATCCAATTGGAGGTACAACTAATCCTTATGGCACGACAAAATTAATCATCGAAGGTATTTTGCAAGACGTTTACAAAGTACATCCAGAGATGAATATTGCAATCTTACGTTACTTTAACCCAATTGGCGCGCATGAATCTGGATTAATTGGTGAGGCGCCTAATGGAATACCAAATAATTTAATGCCTTATATTACTCAAGTCGCCGTAGGACAAAGAGATCATCTTAATGTTTTTGGAGATGATTATCCAACAGTTGATGGAACGGGAGTCCGCGATTATATCCACGTCGTCGATTTAGCAACTGGACACGTCGCAGCATTAGAAAAATTAGCTACTAATCCAGGTTTAGTTATTTATAATTTAGGAACTGGTAAAGGTACTTCAGTCTTAGAATTAGTTAAAGCTTTTGAAGAAGCAAACAATGTTAAAGTTCCTTATGAAATTGCTCCTAGAAGACCAGGCGATATCGCTGAATGCTACGCTAACTGCGATAAAGCTGAAAAAGAACTTCACTGGAAAGCAACACATACAATTGTTGATGCTTGCCGCGATTCTTGGAAATGGCAGCAATATTTCACTAAAGAAAGTCAAAAATAAAAAAGAAAAGGGGCTGTTTAAAAACCTAACTGATAAAAGAGGTAAAAACAGCCTCTTTTAATTTGAAGATGATTTATCAAATTAAATGCAACACTACATAAATGACTAGACACCTAATATTTCTTTAGGTGTTTTATATTGCAAACATTTTCTAGGTCTATTATTCATTAATTTCAAATTATTTGTCAATTCT
>CALVKD010000008.1 GCA_944332525.1 uncultured Bacilli bacterium
AGACTTCAAAGCAATTTAAAAGGAATGACACCTAATTTTATGAGATATCATTCCTATTCAAATTATATTTACTTTTAATTAATTATTTTTATACTTTTTCCTGTCTACTTGACAAGGAGCAGTTCAGTTCAGCAGTTTTTTTATGCTTTACTTTTGTTTTTCAACTTTTTTTTCAATCTCGCGAAGCTTATCGATTTCTTCAATTTGGTTTTGAGAAGGAATAAATACTTCTTTTTCGTTACGGAAGAATTCATCATAATCAAGTCCGTATCCAACAATGAAGTAATCGCCGATTTCTTTTCCGACAAAATCGCATTCAAACGGGATTTTACGTTTGCATTTTTTGTCTAATAAGACGCAGGTTAATAATTTCTTTGGACAATAGGTTTTCTCTAAATAATTTTTTAGCCAGTTCATCGTGTAACCTGAATCAATAATATCTTCGACGATAACGACATTTCTATTTCTAATATCTAAAGAAACGTCCTTCTTTAAAGAAATAATGCCGGTTGATTCAGTACCTAGGTAAGAGGATACTTGCATGAAGTCTAATAAGACTGGGCAATCGATTTCTCTGACTAAGTCGATCATGAAGGGAACAGCGCCTTTCATAACACCGATAAAAATCGGAGGTAAAGGATCATCTTTGAACATATCGGTAAACATTTGACCGAATTTTCTTGTAATTTCAGTGATTTCTTTTTGGCTTAAGATAATTTGTCTCATATCTCTTTTCTCCCTTGATACAAAGATATTAGCAAAAACTTAACCAAATAAGAAGATAAATAAAATAGTTATAAAAGATTTTTATAAGTTTGGAAATAAAGCTTTTGGTACGGAGAGTAATTTGTTATTTCATAAATAATATGACCTTGGTCATCTTTATCACCTGTATCGACTGATATTGAGGTGTCGTCATAGTCCGATGTTCCATCTTCATTTCCGTTAAAAATGAGATAAAGATTGTTTATAAAGTTCCCGATTGCACTTAATAAATCGTGTTCAGAATAATATTTTGCAATATTATTTGTTTCAGTTATTATCGCTTTATCAAGCGAAGAGACTATTCTTTGATAAGATTGGTAATCGGTTAATCGATAGATATCAATAATAGATAGATAAGACCAATAATAGGCTGAATAACGGAAATAAGGAATATCGCTGTTGAGAAGAATATAGAGACTGGTAAGATTAGCTTGGTCTTCTTTGGCGACACCTTTTATATGGGCAATCTCATGTGCGGTGACAAAAGGAATTTCGGCTGTATGAAGTTTGCTAGATACTGATGCTTGTCCAACACCGAGAAAAGAAACACCGGTTATATGAAATTCGTTAAATAAAAAAGAAAATGTTAAAGTTGAGACTCTAGGTGAATATGTAGAAATATTTAAACTTGGATGTTTTAAAAATTCTTCATTTATTAAATCGTTTAGTTCTTTTTTTGTGTACGGGTTGATAACAAAACCATCTTCATTCCTTTCAAGTAAGGAGGAGACATAATTATAATCAGCGGTGAAATAAGCGATGCTTTCATCTATCAGTTCGTCTGAAGGTTTTTCTTCATATAGGGCGATATTTAAATTATCAGCGTTATAACCAATACCTTGAGTAAAGGTGAAATATGATAGTGAAAAGCTTATAATTATCAAAATATTTAAAAATTGATATAAAGATTTTCTAAATTCTTTTTTTAAAAGATGGCGAAGGCAAAGAATCAGCAATATCAGTAAGGCGATAAATAGAATAGCTATAATAAATTCAAATAAAGAAAAAGGGATAAACGAAGTTATCGTTCCAATAAAAGCTACGTAGGCCGAAGAAATTTCTTTAGTAAAATAACTTGCTGATGAAGTGTTTGATTTTACAATCAGCAATGCGATTAACGATAGCAAAAAGAAAGATAAAAATGATAATTTTAAAATTAATTTTCTCATAAATTTATCTTATAAAAAAAATCTCTAGATAACTAGAGATAAAATAAAAAAAGTTGCTAAGGATAAACCTTGCAACTCAATTTTTTGCCAATGAAGCTTATTTAACTTCAATTGCTTGGACTGGGCAGTTTGCTGCTGCTTCTTCGACAGAAGCTTCTAAATCAGCAGGAATATCGCCTAAGATATTTTCTGCTCTGCCTTCAGCATTGAGTGCGAATACTGCGTCGCAGATAGACATGCACATTCCGCATCCGATGCAGGAATCGTTTACTTTGCAAGATTTTGCCATTGTAGAAAATCCTCCTTATGCTTTTTTTATTATAGAGCATTTCTGGCTTTTTTCAATTGTTTTTTGCTCTGCGGAAAATAACATATGCGTGAATGGTCGTTATTTTTTTATATTAGATATAATCATGATTTATTTTTTCCTTAACAAAGCATTGCAATTGCTAGAAAAGAATATTTAAATAATTTATCATTATGTAGGTAATTCAAAGATGGAAACGCGCGTTGAAAAATTTAAAAAATACCGCGAAGAAATTAAGCGGGCTGATATGAAAGAAGAAGTCGAAGAAATTAAAGAGGAAATACCTGTTGAAGACCTCGACAAAAAAAATACTTTGACTATGACTATTGATCAAATTATTGAAGCTCATGATCAATATGTTTCCAATCAGGCAAAAGAAGATCTGCTCGCTAGAGAAAAAGCTAAAAAGAAAGCTTATCGTTTGACTAAGATAAAACAATGGTTAAAATATCTAGCGTTAATTATTACCATAGGAGCGATTGTCTGCTTGATTATCGTGTGCGTAGTTATCGCAAGTTAGGAGGATTATGAAAAATATAAAGATTGCTATCGATGGACCAGCTGCTGCTGGAAAGTCCACAGTGGCTCAGCTCGTGGCCAAACAACTTAATTTTGTTTATATAGACACCGGTGCGATGTATCGCGCGGTAACTGTTTATTGTTTATGGAATGATATCGATTGCCGCGATGAACAAAAGGTAGCCTCTGTGCTCGACAATATCAATATAACTTTATATCCGGATCATTCAATTTCTCTTAATGACCGCGATGTTACTAAGGAAATTCGTTCTACGATTGTTAATGAAAATGTATCATATATCGCAGCAAACAAAGAGGTCCGTTATTTTTTAGTTAAACAGCAAAGAAAGATAGCTGAAAATGTTTCTGTAGTTATGGATGGAAGAGATATCGGCACTTACGTCCTCCCTGATGCTGATGTTAAAATTTTTCAAATTGCCTCGGTTGAAACTAGAGCTAAAAGAAGATATTTAGAAAATATTCAAAAGGGCATACCTTGCTCTTTTGAATCAATAACTAAAGAACTTGAAAAAAGAGATTATATTGATTCACATCGCGAATTAGCTCCTTTAAAAAAAGCTGAGGATGCGATTAGTTTAGATACATCGGATATGACGATTGAAGAAGTCGTTAATTCAATTATGGATATTATTTATCGGAAAGTGGGTAATGTGCATGCCTAGAGGAATTGTAGCGATTGTCGGCGCGCCTAATGTCGGCAAATCAACTATTTTTAATAGAATTATTGGTGATAGAAAAGCGATTGTTAATGATGAAGCTGGGGTGACTAGAGATCGCCTTTATGGTGTTGGTGAATGGTTAACTAAAACCTTTACAGTTATTGATACCGGTGGAATTGAGATTAAAAATGCACCTTTTCAAGCGCAAATTAGAGCTCAAGTTGAAATCGCTATTGAGGAGGCCGACGTGGTTATTTATGTCGGTGATGGGAAAGCTGGGGTAACTAATGATGATTTGTATGCATCTAAAATGCTCCGGAAGGCTAATAAAAAAGTTATTTTGGCTGTAAATAAAATAGATGATTTTTCAAAAATTGATAGCATCCACGATTTCTATTCTCTTGGTTTAGGCGAACCGATGGCGGTTTCTTCCGCGCACGGAATCGGTATTGGCGATTTACTTGACAAAGTAATCGCAATGCTTCCAGAAAAAGAGATGGAAGAATATCCAGATGCCATTTGTTTTTCACTTGTCGGAAGGCCAAATGTCGGTAAATCTTCATTGACCAATGCAATTTTGAATCAGGATAGAGTTATTGTTTCAAATATTGAAGGAACAACAAGAGATTCTATTGATACTCCGTTCACTAAAGATGACAAGAACTATGTGGTTATAGATACTGCCGGGTTAAAAAAGCGCGGTAAGATTTATGAATCTGTCGATAAATACGCAGCGTTAAGAGCTTTATCAGCAATTGAAAGAAGTGATGTCGTTTTACTTTTAATCGACGCTAAAGAAGGTATTCAGATGCAAGATAAGCATGTCATCGGTTATGCCGTGGATATGCATAAAGCAATTATCATCGTTGTTAATAAATGGGACTTGATTGAAAAAGGTGAAAAGACGATGGATGAGTTTAAAAAGAATATCCGTAAAGAATTTAAATTCTTAGATTACGCTCCAATCGTTTTCGTTTCGGCTTTAACAAAGAGTCGTTTAAATACAATTTTTTCCGCGATTACCTTAGCTTATGATTCTTATAACAGAAGAGTTCCAACTTCTACGCTTAACGAAGTTATAGCGGATGCACAAATTATTAATCCGACTCCAGAATTTAACGGGGACAGATTAAAAATCTTCTATGCATCTCAAGTCGGTATTAAACCTCCGACGATTGTTTTATTTGTTAATAATCCTTCATCGCTTCATTTCTCTTACCAAAGATATCTAGAAAATCGCTTAAGAGAAACATTTGAATTTACTGGATCACCGATTAAAATTATCGCGAGGATGAAAAAATAATGAAAATTAGTATATTAGGTGCTGGCAGCTGGGGATTAGCGCTAGCCCAAGTTCTAAACGATAATAGTAGTGATGTTTTGATTTATGCTAGAAGAGAAGAAGTGGTTACGGAAATAAATTCTCAGCATACGAATAAAAAATATTTTCCGTCGGTTATATTTTCTGAAAAAATAAAAGCGACATTTAATTTAAAGGAAGCTGTTCAATTTGCAGATATTCTTTTAATCGCGGTGCCGGTTAAGGCTTATCGATCGTTATTGTTGGAAGTTAAAGATTATCTAAACGAACGTAAGTATTTTATTTCTACGGCGAAGGGCTTTGAAGAAAAAACGTTAATGCGTATGAGTGATGTAATACGCGACGTGATTCCAGAAAGTTATCGCTATGAAATTATATCTCTTCTCGGACCAAGTCATGCGGAAGAGGTTGTTTTAAGAGAGCTTACTTGTATTGCTTCTGTCTCTCGAGACAATAACGCTGCAAAGCTTGTTCAGAAACTTTTTTCTAATAATTATTTCCGAGTTTATACTCAAAATGATGAAATTGGTGCCGAGATAGCTTCGGCACTTAAAAATGCAATTGCAATTGCCTCTGGAATTTTGCAGGGAATAGCGCTAGGCGATAATGCTAGAGCAGCGCTTGTTACACGGGGGTTAAAAGAGTTGATTCGTTTTGGATTAGCTAGTGGCGGAAAGTTTGAAACATTTATGGGATTAACAGGAGTTGGAGATTTATTAGTTACCTGCAATTCTTGGCATTCTAGAAACTTTCAAGCTGGATATGCGATTGGTAAAGCTGATTTAGCTAAAGAATTTTTAGAAAAGAATGATAAAACGGTTGAAGGTATACAAACGGTTAAATTAGTTCATCAAATAGCTAAAGAAAAAAATGTTAGTATGCCGATTATCGATGCATTATACGATGTTTTATTCTGCGGCTTATCTAGTCATGATACAGTTTATAATCTAATGCTTCGCGAATTGAAATCAGAATAATTGATAATTAGTGATTTTATTAGTTAAATTTATCAATTATTAATATAAAATAAAAAAAGATATATAGGGGTGGATAAATGAGCTCAGATAAAGAAAAGTATTCAACGATTACCATTGAAGATGATGAAGAAATTGAAAGTAAGTCGATTTTTTCTAAAACTTTGGAAATTCCACGAATTATTTTAACTAAAAGGAATAGAAAAAGAAAAAATGCTGATTTATTTGATAAAGCGGTAAGATACACTCCTTCACCAGATGATGGACTCAATTCATTGCAAGTCGAAGAAAGACAAAACAATAACTTAATCAACAAGCAAACTAAAAGTCTTTCTAAGTCATATCTGCAGATATTAATAAGTAATATTTTTACATTTTTTAATGTGCTATTAGTAACAATTGCTGTCTTTTTAATCGCAGTTGGGGCATACGCTGATTGCTTCTTTTTGGTAATTGTTATCGCTAATACTTTGATTGGTATTTTGCAAGAGATAAAAGCTAAAAAGAAAGTTGATCAATTATCTTTAATGTCGATTCCTGAAATTAAAGTTAAAAGAGATGCTTTAAAGATGAAAATTCCAGCTGATAAGTTAGTGCTAGACGATATATATTACTTAGCATCAGGAAATGAAATTCCATGCGATTCTTATATTGTGCGCGGCGAAGTTGAAGTTAATGAAGCTGCATTAACCGGAGAAGCTTTACCGATTAAAAAGAAAACCGATGATTATCTTTTGGCTGGATCTTTTATCGTATCTGGTTCCTGTATGTGCCGTGTTGACCGCATCGGGGAACATAACTATGTCGCTCAATTACAAAATAAAGCGAGAAAAGTTAAAAAAGCTAAATCGATTTTATTATCTTCTTTAAACAAGATAATTATGTATATTTCCGGAATTATTATTCCTTTAGGTGCTTTATTAGCTTGGAATAACTATGTTAATTCCTCACACGATATTATTACGACTATTGAAAAAACTGGAGCTAGTTTAGTATCGATGATTCCTTCGGGACTATTCTTGCTTCTTTCAATTACCTTAACGGTCGCAGTTATCTCTTTGGCTAAGAGAAAAACGATGGTTCAAGATTCTTATGCTATTGAATCATTGGCTCGAGCTAATGTTATTTGCTTAGATAAAACAGGGACTATCACTGATGGAACGATGAGAGTAGAAAAGGAAATCAAACTCACCGCTAAAAGAATCGATATTAAAAAATTAATGGGCTCATTCATTTCTGCTTTTGAAGATGATAAAAATGTTACAATGCAAGCATTAGCTAATGCTTATCCAGAGACTAAAACTCATAAAATTAAAGTTGTTTTACCGTTTTCCTCAGCACGAAAATTATCTGCTGTCGAATTTGAAAAAACAGGAACTTTTGTCTTAGGCGCACCAGAATTTATCACAAAAGATAAAGACGTTTTAAAAAAGAGCGAAAATTATGCTAAAGAAGGTTATAGAGTTTTGTTAATAGCCTATACTAGTGAACCACTTTCGGAAAAGTCTAAATTTAATAAAGTCGAACCATATGCTTTATTTGTTTTATCAGATCATATCCGCGATGAAGCTTATGATACGATTAAATGGTTTATCGATAATGATGTGGAAGTTAAAATTATTTCCGGTGATAATCCTTCGACAGTTTCACAAATCGCTTTAAAAGCTGGTGTTCCACATGCGGAAAATTATGTTTCACTTGAAGGCTTAACCGGTGAAGAAGTTAGCGAAATCGCTGATAGATACGTTGTCTTTGGCAGAGTTTCCCCTGAGCAAAAAGCTATTTTAATTAAAGCCTTAAAGAGCAAAGGAAAGACTGTGGCGATGACTGGAGACGGCGTTAACGATATTTTAGCTATGAAACAAGCTAACTGTTCTATTGCTATGGCATCAGGTAGTGATGCTGCAAGAAACGCTTCGCATTTGGTATTGATGGATTCAAATTTTGCTTCAATGCCAAAGGTTGTCGAACAAGGAAGAAAAGTAATCAACAATATTCAAAGAACAGCTTCTTTATACTTAATGAAAACTGTCTATGCGATTTTGTTTGCAGTTGTAACATTAATCGCTTGGGCATTCGGTAAAGGCTTTGTCCAACCATTTGATGCTAAGCATTTATATATTATTGAATTTGCAGTTATCGGTATTCCGTCTTTTGTCTTAGCTCTGCAACCGAATAAATCTTTAATAAAAGGATCGTTTATGCGGACGGTTTTATCTAAGGCTTTTCCAAATGGAGTTATTATGCTTTTGTCGGTATCGGCAATTATGTTAATGACTCATTTCCCTTCTCTAGATGTGACTGTTGAGGACGGTGTTATGGTAACGATGGCTTGCTTATCTATTTCTTTAACAGGATTTGTGATGTTATTCTTAACTTGCTTGCCTTTGAATGTCTACCGTATTATAACTTTCCTTGCAATGCTTGGGTTTGCTTTGATATTTGTCTTTGTTTTACCATCGAATATCACAGGATTAAACCTTGCTGCGTTAAGCGTAAAGAACTGGATTGAACTCGGAATAGTTGTCGGTGTGTTAGCGGTGATAACTATAATTGTTCACATCATTAGATATGTTCTTTTATCCCGTCATGAAAGGAGAAAGATAAATGTTAATTAAAATTAGTGAAGAAGTAAAAAAAGCCTTGGCTGAACATAAACCGGTTGTAGCCTTAGAATCGACAATTATTTCTCATGGAATGCCGTATCCAACTAATGTTGAAACGGCTTTAAAAGTTGAGCAAACTATTAGAGACAATGGTGCTGTTCCTGCGACTATCGGTATTATTGAAGGTGTACCTGTTGTCGGAATGAGCGAAGAAGAAATAAATCAATTCGCGTCTCGTAAAGATATTGAAAAAGTATCGAGAAGAGATTTGCCATTAGTTATCGCTAATAAAAAATGGGGTGCGACTACGGTTGCTGTTACGATGATTATTGCTGCGATGGCAGGAATAAAAATCTTTGTAACCGGCGGAATTGGCGGAGTGCACCGCGGAGTAAATGAAACGATGGATATCTCTGCCGATTTAATTGAATTAGCGACAACACCGGTCATGGTTATTTGCGCAGGAGTTAAAGCAATTCTTGATTTACCGAGAACTTTGGAATATCTTGAAACGATGGGAGTCACTGTTGTTGGATATCAAAGCGATAATCTCGGTGATTTCTATACGAGAGATTCTCATTTAAAAGTGGATGGAAGAGTTGATACTCCGGAAGCAGCAGCTAGACTAATTAAAGCGAAAGAAGATTATTCTTTACGCGGAGGTATCTTAGTTTCTAATCCAATTCCAGAAAAAGAATCTCTTGACGAAAAAATGATTAATAAAGCGATTGATGAAGCTCTTAAAGATGCTGAAAAAGAACATATTAAAGGCAAGAAGGTAACGCCTTATTTATTGAGTAAGGTTACTGAATTAACTGAAGGTGATTCTTTGAAAGCAAATATTGCATTGATTCTTAATAATGCGGCTTTAGGCGCTAAAATCGCTAAGGAGTACTATTTACTACATGATTAATTTTGCATTTTATTTACCGACTCATTTATATGTCGGCATCGACCAAGAAGAAAAGGTTGGTAAATTAATTAAAGCTGATGGCGGCAGTAATATTTTGCTTGTCTATGGCGGTGGATCAATTAAAAAGATTGGATTATATGATAAAATCATCAAAGCTCTTGATGATGAAGGAATTACTTATCACGAATTAAAAGATGTCCATCCTAATCCTCAAATGGAAAAGGTTTATGAAGGAATAAACTTAGTTAAAGAAAATAAAATCGATTATATTCTCGCTGTTGGTGGAGGATCGGTTATCGATACAGCTAAATCTATTGCTCACGGGGTATTTTATGATGGTGATTGCTTTGACTTTAATTTAAAGAAAGCTGTCCCGGGAAAAGCGATGAAGGTTGGGGTAATCTTAACTATCGCAGCTTCTGGCTCGGAGATGTCTAATTCCTGCGTAATGTCTAAAGGCGATAAAAAAGCAGGCTTTAATGTTGAAACAAATCGTCCGCGTTTCGCAATTGAAAATCCAGCTTTGACTTTTTCAGTTTCTCCTACCCAAACCGCATATGGAAGCGTGGATATTATCTCGCATTCATTAGAAAGATATTTCAATCAGTCAGATGATTATTGCTTAGCAGATGATTTTGCATTAGGATTAATAAAAGAAGTTATTAAAAGTACGTTAAAAGTAATCAAAGAACCGACAAATTATGATGCGCGGGCCACATTAATGGTCGCTTCTGGTTTCTCACATAACGGACTGACAGGTATTGGTAAAGTTTTCTCTTTCCCAATTCATGCTTTAGAACATGAAGTATCTGGTCTACATGAGGATATCGCTCATGGAGCGGGATTAGCTTGTCTTATACCGGCATATTTGACTATCCTGGAAGGGGAAGAAAGAGAAAAAATCGCTCGTTTTGGCCGCGAGGTTTTCTCAATTCAGGAAAAAGATGATGAACATGCTAGTAAATTAACCATATTAGCTATTAAAAAGTTCATTGAGCAGATCGGACTATCCTATCATCTTAAAGACTATGGATTCCTCCCATCAGATATTGATATTATTGTCAACGAAAGAATCCAAAGCGATATTAAGGGCCACATTGTTCTGACTAAGGAAATTATTAGACAAATCTTTATTCAGGCTCTATAGGAGGCTTATTTATGAGCGATAAAGAAAACAAAAAGAACGAGATAAAACCAAAATATAGAAATTACGATATTTTTGTTTATATCATCGTCATCATCGTTGCTTATTTTGTTGGTACGGCAATTTTTGAACATACCTTTGATGTTTATGGAAGCGACATTTATCTCTTTGCCGTCGTTGGTTTAATCGCTGGTTATCTGGTAACGACAATTGTTTATGAAATTGGAAAGTTAATCTTCGGATTAATCGCTAATTTCCGTTTAATTTCTTTAAATATTTTAGGGTTCACTTTTAAAAAAGAAAACGGCAAAGTCCATTTTGCTTTCACTAAAGTTAGAAATTATGGCGGATCAACTGAAATGTATCCTAAAGATATAAACAAAAACATACCATATCTTTATCTTTTAGGTGGATTTATTTTTACTGTTTTAGTCGATCTCGGGATTATTTTCCTCGGTAGATATTTAACAGAACTCCTCGACGAAGGAATTTATCGCTATGTTGGATACTTAATTTCTGCAGTTTCTTTGATTATTCTTATATTGAATATTGTTCCTTTCTATACAGGTGCTCTTCTTGACGGATTTGTTATTAGAATTATTTATAATAAAGATAATCGCAGAGCTTACTTGGAATATTTAAGCAATCTTTATCAAATGACTTCTAGCGAAGGAAAACTTGTCGTTTATAAAGAAGATAAAACGAGCGATTTCTTCCAAGCTAAGACATTATTACAAGATTATTATTACTATCTTTTAAATAATCAACTCGATGAAGCTAAAGCAACATTAAATACGGCAATTGAATGCGTTAATCTTCTTGAAGATGATGAGATTGCTATTATGTATTCGAATAAGATTTATTTTCTTTTGATGGAAAATAAAAACGATGAAGCTGATGAATTATATTCTTCTCTAGATTCTAGTTATCGAAGAAAGATAGCCTCTGGTCGTTATCGCTTCTTTAAAACATCAATTCTCTTAACTGCGACAATTGAATTAAATTACGATAATTATGAGTATTTAATGGATAAATTTTCTCATGTTAAAAAGGATGCTCTTCCATTATTAATTAATCTTGAGGATTCTTTAATTGATAAGAGCCTTGACTATGTTAAGACTGTTCAAAAAGAATGGTTTAAACAGGAAGAAAACAATTAATAAAAGTTATTATTAAGAAAAAAAGTTTTAATTTACTTATGCTATATAGGTTGTCAGATTCTTCAAAAATAAAAGTATTACGGATGCGTGATATTGTATTGTTAATAGTAACAATTCTTTAGAAGTATTCTTACCATGTACTTTACTAAATAGGGATGCTTCAGGAAAACTTATTGATATAACGATATACCATTATTATGATATCTCTATTTTTAAACAAAGATTAATTTATCCTTTGATTACTTTAATAACTACATCATTAAATGCGATTTTGTTGATAGTGTTAATTATTACAAAAAAACTATATATTTTAATAATTAATATGATACTATTATTGGCTACATCGATATTGATAGTGATTTATCTACCTAAACACAATTTAGATATAACGTGCGTGATGATTTTATTTTTATTAGTATTTGAATGTTTTGATTATATAGTTTCTTACTCTACTCTAAGAAAACTAAAAAATAAACATCAACAAAAAACCTCATGACTATGTCCATGAGGTTTTCTTTTAGAAAAATTCTTTCTGTGAATAGAGATATAATCCGTTTTTCTCATCGTGATTAATCTTGCCGCGGATCAATGGAACGAGATAATCGATGAACTCTTGGCTGATGTTATCTTTTGTCCCGTTTAACATTGAAAGAGGCAAATACTTAATTTGATTAGCAATTTTTTCAAATGGCACTAATTCATAGGTGAGTTGGTAATTGTTTTTATCAAGTCTTTTCATTGTTACCATTCCGTTGCCATAATCGTTAGAAGCGTATTTTACGGCATTTTCTCCGCAGTGGATGGCTTCTTCAATATCGGTTAAAGAAGCTTCAGGAGCAAAGCAGCGCTGTAATAATGATAATTCAATTGCTCTAGTTGATATATTAAGTTTTTCTTCAACTAAAGCAGCTAAGTAATGAGAAACGCCACCGAGCTGAGAATGAGCAAAAACATCTTGGCTAGCTTGTTTATAAACAAATTCGCCTTCTTTGTCTTTGATTCCCTCAGATACGGCGACTAATACGCGTCCTTTTTCTTTATAAATTCTTTCAACTTCGGTTAAAAATTTATTTGTATCAAAAGCGACTTCTGGAACAAAGATTAAATCAGGTCCAGATTTATGAAGTGAAGCTAATCCGCTAGCAGCGGTTAGCCATCCGGTATCACGGCCCATAATTTCGACGATGTTGACCCGCCCTTTTTGATACGTTAAGTTATCATAAGTTAATGTTTCCATGACATTAGCGACAAATTTGGCTGCAGAAGCAAAACCAGGTGTATGGTCAGTTATAACTAAGTCATTATCGATGGTTTTTGGAATACCGATAAATTTGCAAGAATATTTTTTAAATTTAAGATAAGCGGATAGTTTCATCGCGGTATCCATTGAATCGTTACCGCCATTAAGAAAAATATAGTGAATATTATTTTTCTTTAGAGTATCAAGAATTCTTAAATAATCTTCTTCGTCATCATGAAAATCCTTCATTTTATAACGGACAGACCCTAATATGCATGAAGGTGTATAAGGCAATAATTCTATTTGTTTAGTTGGAATAGACTTAGCTTTTTTTAAATCATTATTTATTAAACCTTTAATTCCGTAATGTGAGAGAAATAAATCTCCGATTGTATCGGATATCTCGACTTGATTGATGACACCGAATAAAGATGCGTTGATAACTGAAGTTGGACCACCTGACTGTAAATAAACTGCGTTTTCTTTCATTATAAATATCTCCTAAATAAATATTATCATAAGATAATAAACAAGTTTCAAAAAATATAAAAATTCTTCTTGCAATGATGTTTTGCACTTGCTAATATATTTAAGCGTGGTCATATATCCGGGTGTTTAGTTGCTTGATGATGGTTAAGTAAACACCGGGATAAGTGACTAACTTAGTTTTATTAGAGGAAAGGAGAAATTTCAATGCCAACTATTAATCAATTAGTTCGTCAAGGAAGAACTAAATCGGTAGAGAAATCAAAAGCACCAGCATTAAACTTCCGCTGGAATTCACTTGCTAAGAAAGAGACTGTTCAAGCATCAGCTCAAAAGAGAGGCGTCTGCACCCGTGTCGGTACAATGACTCCTAAGAAACCTAACTCAGCTATGCGTAAATACGCTCGTGTCCGCTTATCAAATGGATATGAAGTCACTGCTTATATCGGTGGTGAAGGACATAACTTACAAGAGCACTCAACCGTTTTCATCCGTGGAGGCCGTGTTAAGGATTTACCTGGTGTCCGTTATCACATCATTAGAGGTGTTAAGGATTGCGCAGGTGTCCAAGACAGAAAACAAGGCAGATCTCTTTATGGTGCTAAGAAACCAAAAGCCAAAGAGAATTAATGAAAGGAGGAATGTTGAATGCCACGTAAAGGATTTATCGCAAAACGCGATGTGTTACCAGATCCAATCTACAATTCAAAACTTGTAACACGTTTAATTAATAAATTAATGATCGATGGTAAGAAGGGCACAGCTCAAACCATCTTATACGATGCTTTCAAAAAAATCGAAGCAAAGACTGGCAAACCAGCTATGGAAGTCTTCGAAGTTGCTATTGGAAACATCATGCCAGCTCTCGAATTAAAGGTCAGAAGAGTTGGTGCAGCTAACTACCAAGTCCCAGTTGAAGTTTCAGCTGAAAGAAGAGTTACTTTAGGATTAAGATGGTTAGTTAACTATTCTCGTTTAAGAAACGAAAAATCTATGGAAGATCGTTTGGCTAACGAAATTATCGATGCTGCTAACGGCACCGGTGCTTCCGTCAAGAAGAGAGAAGATACACACAAGATGGCCGATGCTAATAAGGCCTACGCACATTACCGTTGGTAATATAAAGGGGAGAAATGAATTATGGCTCGTCAATATCCTATTGAAAACACCAGAAACATCGGTATTATGGCGCACATCGATGCTGGTAAGACAACTGTTTCTGAAAGAATTTTGTTCTATACCGGAAAAACTTACAAAATTGGTGAAACCCACGAAGGTACCGCGACAATGGACTGGATGAAGCAAGAGCAAGAAAGAGGTATTACTATTACTTCTGCTGCTACTACCTGCTACTGGAAAGGTCACAGAATTAACTTAATTGACACTCCAGGCCACGTCGACTTCACCGCTGAGGTTGAAAGATCGTTACGTGTTCTCGATGGCGCAGTCACTGTTCTTGATGGTAAAAATGGTGTCGAACCACAAACCGAAACCGTTTGGAGACAAGGATCTAAATACAATGTTCCGAGAATTGTCTTCGTTAATAAACTTGATGCTATCGGTGCAGATTTCGATATGTCAGTCCGTTCAATTGGTGAAAAATTAGGAGCAAATGCAGCTGCTATTCAATATCCAATCGGGATTGAATCATCATTAAAAGGTGTTATTGACATAGTTGAACAAAAAGGTTATGTCTACACTGATGTTATGGGTGAAAAAGAAGAAGTTATCGAAATCCCTGAAGAATATAAAGAAAAAGTTCATGAACTCAGAGAACAATTATTCGAAAATTTAGCTAATTTCGATGATGAAATTATGATGAAAGTTCTTGAAGGCGAAGAACCAACAGTTGAAGAAACCAAGGCAGCTATCCGTAAGGGTGTCTTATCTTGTGAATTCTTCCCGGTTCTCTGCGGATCTGCTTATAAGAATAAAGGTGTTCAAAACTTACTTGATGCTGTTGTTGAATACTTACCTTCACCAGTTGATATTAAGCACACAATCGGTCACACACCTGATGGAAAAGAAGTCGTCTGCGAACCTCGCGATGATGCTCCATTAGCTGCTCTTGCTTTCAAAATCATGACCGATCCATTCATTGGAAAACTCGCTTTCTTCCGTGTTTATTCCGGTACAGCAAAAGCTGGTACATATGTTCTTAACTCAACTAAAGACGTCAAGGAGAGATTTGCGCGTTTAGTCTTAATGCACGCAAACCACAGACAAGAAGTCGACGAAGTCTTAGCTGGTGATATCGGTGCAGCAGTTGGTCTTAAATCTACTGTCACTGGTAATACTCTCTGCGATGTTGATCACCCAATTATCCTTGAAACAATTCAATTCTCTGATCCAGTTATTTCTGAATCAATTGAACCAAAGAGCAAGGCTGACCAAGAAAAGATGACAGCAGCTTTAATCAAGTTATCCGAAGAAGACCCTACATTCCATTTTTATACCAACCAAGAAACTGGTCAAAACATCATCTCTGGTGTCGGTGAACTTCACCTCGATGTTATGGTTACTAGATTAAAAGATGAATATAAAGTCCAAGTTAATGTCGGTGCTCCTGAAGTCGCATACCGCGAAACTATCAGAAAAACTGCTGAATGTGAAGGACGTTACATCAAACAATCTGGTGGTCATGGTCAATATGGTCACGTTTGGATTAGATTCGAACCAAATCCTGGAAAAGGCTTTGAATTCGTTGATGCTATCGTCGGTGGTGTTGTTCCAAGAGAATACATCAAACCTACTTGCGATGGCTTAAAAGAATCTCTTGATAGAGGTTTAGTCGCTGGTTATCCAATTACCGATATCAAAGCTACCTTATTCGATGGTAGTTACCACGATGTCGACTCATCTGAAGCCGCTTATAAAGTTGCTGCTTCCTTAGCTCTTAAAGAAGCTGCAAAGAAGTGTGATCCAGTTATTTTGGAACCAATTATGAAAGTTGAAATCACCGTTCCTAATGAATATTTAGGTGATGTTATGGGTGATATCGCTTCAAGAAGAGGTACTGTTGCCGGATACTTTACAAGAAATGGTGCTGAAGTTGTTGATGCTTCTGTTCCACTTGCTAATATGTTCGGATATGTTACTGATCTTCGTTCTCTTACAAAAGGTAGAGCTTCTTACACAATGGAACTCGACCGTTACGAAGAATGCCCTAAATTCGTCGCTGACGAAATTATTAAAAAGAACGCTGCAAAGTAGTTCTAATATGACTAGTGAAAAGTTTACTTTTCTCGTAAGTTGTTGATTTTATAAAAAGTTTGCTATAACATTATAAATGTTAAAAAATATAGAGGAGGAATTTTAACAATGGCAAAAGAAAAATTTGACAGAAGTAAAGTCCACGTTAATATTGGTACCATTGGTCACGTTGACCACGGTAAAACAACTTTAACCGCAGCTATTACTAGTGTCTTAGCAAAGAAAGGTTTATCTGAGAAGAGAGCATACGATCAAATCGATGCAGCTCCAGAAGAAAAAGCACGTGGTATTACAATTAATACTGCTCATATCGAATATCAAACTGGAAAGAGACACTATGCTCACGTTGACTGCCCGGGCCATGCTGACTATGTCAAGAACATGATTACCGGTGCTGCACAAATGGATGGTGCTATCCTTGTTGTTGCTGCTACTGATGGTGTTATGCCTCAAACTCGTGAACACATCTTACTCGCAAGACAAGTCGGTGTTCCTTACATTGTTGTTTTCTTAAATAAATGCGACCAAGTCGATGACCCAGAATTAATCGACATCGTCGAAATGGAAATCCGTGATATCTTAAATGAATACGGCTTCCCAGGAGATGAAACTCCAATTATCCGTGGTTCTGCTTTAAAAGCTTTACAAGGCGATCCTACTGAAGAAGAACACATCATGGAATTAATGGATGCAGTTGATGCTTACATTCCTGATCCAGTTCGTGATACCGATAAACCATTCTTACTCGCTATCGAAGACGTTGTTACCATCACTGGCCGTGGCACTGTTGTCACTGGTAGAGTTGAAAGAGGTACAACTAAGTTAGGTGACGAAGTTGAAATCGTTGGTATCAAACCTACAAAGAAGACAGTCATTACTGGTATTGAAATGTTCCGTAAGACTCTTGACGAAGCAAGAGCTGGTGATAACGTCGGTATCCTCTTAAGAGGTATCAACCGTGATGAAGTCGTTCGTGGACAAGTCTTAGCAAAACCTGGTACTGTTACTCCACATACTAAGTTCGATGCTTCTGTTTACGTATTAACCAAAGAAGAAGGTGGACGTCATACTGCTTTCTTAAATGGTTACAGACCACAATTCTACTTCCGTACAACCGATATTACCGGTGTCATCACATTACCTGAAGATGTCCAAATGGTTATGCCTGGTGACAATGTTAACTTAACTGTTGAATTAATTCACCCAGTTGCTGTTGAAAAAGGTACTAAGTTCTCCATTCGTGAAGGCGGACGTACTGTTGGTGCTGGTACAGTTAACAACATCATTAAGTAATTATCAAACTGATGAAAAAAGAGATGCTACGGCATCTCTTTTTTTTGACTTCAAACGAAAAAACAATTCATCTAGTTCCGATAAAAGTTTTATTTTATAGCTCTTGTTGCTAAAATTGTTTCAAGAGGTAAATGATGAATATTTCAAAAACTAAAGCGAATACTATGATGCGCGTCGGAGCAGCATTAATTGATATCTTTATTTTTATAATTCTTAATATGCTATTATCTAGTCTGGTGATTTCACCAATTATCGCTTTTCTCCCAGATTATCAAACTAATTATACAGTTTACTCTAATAAATTGGTGGAATCAAAGATGTATGTGGAGAATGATGATGGGAGCATTATATATATTTTAAACGATTATTCTCGAGATGACTTGTCGACTTATGATCAAATAATTGTGGATAATTATTCTAAATATTCTGCTACTGATGAAATTGTGGCTTTTCAGAATAGTAAAGGTGAAGAAGGAAGCGGATTTGTTAAAGAAAATGATTCTTATGTTCCAGGTACTGATGACGAGAAGTTACAAGTTTTTTATAATAATGCCTTTAATGATGTTTCGTCTTTTCTTTTACAAAACGATCAAGAATTAGCTACTTGCTTTGGAAAATTAAATTTTTATAGCCAAATTTCTAATTTTACTTCTGTTATTTCTGCAGCCTTAATTGTTTATTTGTTATTTCCATTTGTTTTTAAAAACGGACAAACATTGGGCAAGAAGTTCCTTAAACTATATGTTGTTGATGCGGATAAAGATGACAGAGCTTTATCAAAAGGAAGATTATTACTTCGGCAGAGTTCCTTTATTGTTGTCGAAATAGTTTTATCGCAGTTTACTTATTATATTCCGTTAGTAATTTCTTTAATTGTTATGCTTGTTAGTAAAAATAAAGTGGCATTACATGACCTTATTGCTAGAACCGTTGTTTTAGATGATCAGAGCAAAGAAAGTGATAGTCAAGAAATTGATAAAAGAATAAAAGTAACTCCACCGCTTAATGATGTTGACAAAATAGTCAAATCTAGTGAAATAATAGAAGAAATCCCTTCAAATCAAAATATGAAGGATGAGGGTGGAAATCAATGACGATTAAATGTTCATTATGGAAGCGTTTTTTAGCAGCGTTTACCGATTTATTAATTGTAATATTATTAGGACTTGGCATTAATCTTTTAATAGTCACTCCAATTGCCGATGCTAATTTTAATTTGACGGCTGATCACGAAGAATTATCTTATCAACAAGTTCATTCTTTTCTTTATGTCGTTGTTGATAAAGAACTAAATATTGTCGCTGATGGTGATAGTTCACGCGAAGAAATTTTATCGTTAGATGCTCAAAAAAATACATTAGCCTCAATCATGGCATTAACTAATTATTCAGATGATGATAAATACGACGGAATGTTTTTTTATACGTATTTATCGCGATTTTTCTCTGAATTATCTTCACAAGAATTAGTTAACGAATATTATAAAGATTCGTCGATTTTTAATTATTTAGATGGAAAATACGTTTTAAAAGACGATGTATCGGATCAAGAGTTATTAGAATTTTGTAATAAAGTTTATGATGATATCCCTAAATTCTATGTTTACTATCAAAACGGCATTCTTTCTTCTTTGATGTATAGCGTTATGGTAAAAGACTTTTTGTGCGTATTTATTTCTTTTATAATACCAGCGTTACTTAATTACATCGTTTTGCCGCTTTACCTTCAATCAAGAGGAACAATTGGAAAAGTTATTTTCCGTTTGGCGGTAGTTAATAATAATTATATTCGCGCTAATCGTTTAGTAATGATTGGACGAGGACTATTTTTACTTATTGTTGAATTGGCTTTGTCTATCGTGACGATGGGTATACCTTTAATTGTCTCTTTTGTTATTTCTTTGTTTAATAATGAGGGGAAATCACTTCATGATTTAGCATGTTTTACTCTTGTTCTCGATTTAAAAGAATTTACACCTTTTAAAGATAAGGAAGAATTTGATAAATATGTTGAAGAAGAGGGCGATTACCGCGCTAAAAGTTTAAGGAGACCATATGAAAACTAGATTAAAACGTTATGCTGGTTCATTAATTGATTTTTTGCTGTTTATTTTATTTTTCTATTTGTTCACTTTATTTTTCTCTAATGTGATAGTGCCTAATAATCCAACATATCAAGCTAATAGTGAGAAAATGAATGAAATAATGCTTTCTTCTGGCTTATTTGAAGAAAATTCTAAAGGTGATATTGTTGATATTGATGATAATTATGATGAGGTTTTAACGGAATTTTATAAAACATATCCGTATGTGGACGCTAACAAAGATCATTTTTTATCTTATGAAGATGCTAAAAGAAAATCAGGATTATTCCATGAGGTTTCTGATGGTGTTTTCGTGGTTAATGAGGATGCATCAGAATTAGATTTAGGTATTTTTTATACTTCTCAACTCTATAATGCAAAAGTCTCTCTTTTCAACTATAGCGATTACAAAAATTATTATGACTATAACGATAATTTAATTTATTGGGGATCAATAGGCTGCATTGTTCTTTCTTCGGCAATATTTTATTTAATTTTGCCTCTTTGTTTAAAAGGTAAGAGTATCGGAAGATTGATTTTTAGGATGAAATTATTATCACAAGATGATAAGCCAGCGTCGATAATGCAAAGAATAATCCGTTATATCGCATTTTTGATGATAGTGGTTTTAATGTCTTTATGGTTATACTTTATTCCATTAGGTATAAACTTAATTATTTACTTTATCGATAAGAAAAATCGCGGAATACCGGATTTATTAGCAGTTACTTATGTTAAAGAAAGAGAGGATTGATTATGAAAAGAAAAGAAGATGATCTAGCTAGACTCGACGGAAAGATGATTCCGACTTGGGCTAAAGTATTGATATTTATCATTTCTTTCGCCATCGGTGTTTTCTTATTTGGCGTTTTACCTTGGTTAATCGGAGGTAAATAATGTTTTTCGATGCTAAATATGAAACGATTTATATTGAAGAAAAATTGATTAATCAGATAGAAAAATTTTGGCTTTTTTTTCGTCAAAATGAAACTAAATTAATAGAAGCGCTTTACAATAAAGATAAAAGTTTTTTGAAGGAATTTGAAGAGCAGATTAATTTGGTTTTTTATCGGAGAAAAAAAGATATTGGCTATTCTTTTTTATTTCGCGACAATAAGAAAATATTCACGATTTATTTTGGCTATTCATCTTATGTTATGACCGTGGCAAATACATTATTTGATTATTCTGACAAAAAATTAATTAATGATTGGGAATTCGATTTGAAAAAATCTCGCAAATACGTGCTTTTTGCCGGTAATAAACCGCTTTAATATTAATTTTACCTAGCTAAAGAATATATAAAAAAATAATTCTTTTCAAAGGCGTGATAACTTTGTTATCATGAGATTGTACTACATGCAAAAAATAGGAGGAGATTCTTCATGGAAGTAAAACTTGTTAACCTCACGAAAGTTTTCTCAAAAAAGGAAGGAGATGTCGTCGCAGTTGACCACATCAATATTGATATTCCTTCCGGTAAACTCGTCGGGTTATTAGGACCTTCTGGATGCGGTAAATCAACAACACTTTATATGATTGCTGGTTTACATCGCCCAACGGAAGGCCAAATCTTTTTTGGTGAAAACGAAGTTAGTAAATACCCACCAGAAAAAAGAGGTATCGGTTTGGTTTTCCAAAACTATGCCTTATATCCACATCTAACTGTTGAACAAAATATTACGTTCCCGTTAGAAAACCAAAAAATGAAAAAAGCTGAAGCAAAGGCAAAAGCTTATGAGTACGCTAAAATCGTCGGTATTGAAGGCTTGCTCAACCGGAAGCCGGGACAACTATCAGGCGGCCAACAACAACGTGTCGCTATTGCTCGTGCTCTTGTTAAGCAACCAGATGTTCTTTTACTTGATGAACCATTATCTAACCTTGATGCTCGTTTGAGATTACAAACAAGAGAAGAAATCAAGAGAATTCAAAGAGAAACTGGTGTTACCACGATTTTCGTCACTCACGATCAGGAAGAAGCTATGTCTATTTCTGATGAAATCGTCGTTATGAATTTCGGTGTTGTTCACCAAATCGGCATTCCTCAGGAAGTTTATAATGAACCTGTTGATATGTTCGTCGCAAAATTCTTAGGAACTCCGCCTATTAACATTTTTGATGGTATTTTTGATGGCAGATCGACTAGACTTTATGGTCAAACTATGAAACTTGCCTATGATAGAAGCAAATTACTTGAATCTGGAAAGACCTTCAAAGGATTAATTCCAGAAACAATGAAAATTACGGAAAATGGACCTTATGAAGTTATTGTAGACAAGGTTGAAAATTTCACTGAAGAAATTAAAGCGGAAGTTAATACTGAAGTAGCTGTCGAAGAAGGAAAAGAAGAAGTAGTCGTTGAAGAAAAAACTCCGATTACAGAAGATATTAAGAAGATGAAACTTTATTTCCATCGCAATGGTCACGAAGAAATCTATAGTGCGAATTTCCCATGTAATGACTCAATTAAGGTTGGAGATACCATCCATCTCTCATTCAAGACGGAAGTCAATGTTGGTGTTAGACCAGAAAATATTGTTGTTGATCCAAAAGGACCTATCAGCGTTTATGTTGATCAAGTCGAATATATCGGAAGAGATAAGACGATGATTTTCAAGTTCGGAAAAGAAGAAACTAAGACTTTCAAAGCAATTATCCCTAGCGATCTCGATGTCCATGTTGGAGATACAATTAATATCAATTTCAAACGCTTCTTTATCTTTGATAAGGAAGGAGTGAGGTTAATTTAATATGGTAGAAGAAAAAGTCATGACTAGCGAAGCAACTGTTTCTTCTGATAAATTTGCCGGAGCTATTGCTCTTGATGGAACTAAAACTATCGAAGTTCAAGAGGATAAAAAAGAAAAATTAGGCTTCTTCGCTAGAAAGAAAAAAGAAAAGAAAAAAGAAGCGTCTCAGATGCTTGAATGGAAAAAAGACTGGTGGAAGGCTTTATTATGCTTAGCGCCGTGTCTTATTATTCTTGGTATCTTTACTTTCTATCCGATTATTAAGACCTTTATCGTTTCCTTCTTCCCAAGTTATAACTATTTACGCGATACTTTTGGAAGTTTCGGATTCGATTCATACGTTAAAGTTTTAACAGATGATGTTTTCTGGAGGGCGATGTTTAATACCGTTATCATGGTTGTTGTCTCTGTCCCTTTAAGCATCTTAATTGCCTTACTTATCACTGTTTTGCTTAACTCAATTAAAAAATTACAAGGTGTCTATCAAGTAATTTTCTTCCTTCCATACGTTACAAACGGAATGGCTTTCGGATTAGTTTTCTCAACAATTTTCTCACCGATGGATTATGGACTTGTAAATACCATCATTAATGCGTTAGGAGGAAGCTCAGTCGCTTGGACTGGTACAGCTGAAATGATTCCTTATTGGGCTGGAATTGTCGTTATTACAATTTATGCCATTTGGAATGGTTTGGCTTTCAAGATTCTTGTTTTCTTAGGCGGCTTACAAGCAATTGATAAACAATATTATCAAGCTGCTCAAGTCGATGCTACACCTAAGGGAAGAGTTTTTACTAAAATTACTGTTCCTCTTCTTTCTCCGATGATTCTCTATATCACCATTACTTCGTTGATGGGTGCATTTAAATCTTATTCATCAGTAGTCGCATTATTCGGCGAAGACATGGGTAATGCCCAAGATGAAACATTTATTACTGCAGTCGGTTATATTTACAAATACTTCAATCAAGTTACTACTTCATCGCGCGGAGCTACATTATTATCACAAGCTTCAGCCGCGGCACTTATTCTCTTCGTCTTCATTTTAATTATTACCTTTGTTCAAATGTGGGCGAATAAGAAGAAGGTACATTATTAGGAGGTTAGCATGGAAAACGAAATTTTAAATGTTCAAACTAATAATGTTAAAAGTGATTTCTCTAAAGTTCATGATTTGACTAAAGGGGAAGTCTATGAAGAAATATCTTTTGATGAAAATGTTTCTAAAGTTATTTCAAAGAAAGAAGCTAGAGCTCAAAAACGCGCTTTAGCTAAAGAACAAAGAGAAAAGCAAAAAGCCGATGCTCATGCAGAGATGTATTTTGAAAATGATGCTCAAGCAAGACGCTTCGCCATCAATAGAAGAATTAAATTGTTCTGCATTTATTTCTTCCTTACAATTGCGGCATTCTTTACTTTAGTTCCATTTTATTGGATGTTAATCACATCCTTTAAAGGATACGATGAATTAATTAGAATTCCTGCAACATTCTTCCCGATGGAGCCAACATTTGATAACTATCTCAATGTTTTCTCCGGTGAGAATAGTATCCTTATGAGATATATTCTTAATACGATTATTGTTGCTGTTTCAACGATGGTATTATCGGTTGCTACTACAACTTTAGCAGCGTTTGCTTTCTCTAGACTTGAATTTAAAGGTAGAGATACCCTCTTCGCAATTTTATTAGCGACAATGATGGTCCCTGGCGAAATGATGATTATGACAAACTTCACAACCATCGCAACTTGGGGCTTACTCGATACTTATATCGCTTTAATTCTGCCGTTTGGTACATCGGTATTCTATATGTTCTTTTTACGTCAGAATTTCAAACAAATTCCTAACGAACTCTATTATGCGGCGAAGGTTGATGGTAATAGTGACTTCAAATATCTCTTCCGAGTAATGATTCCTATCGCTCGTCCGGCTTTGATTACAGTCATTATCCTTTCAATGATTGGTAGCTGGAATGCTTACATTTGGCCAAGAACTGTTTCTCAAGGCGAAAATATGAAACTTATCACTGATGGTATCATGACTCTCTTCTCAAATGATTTTGGCGGTGATACCTCAAACATTAAGATGGCGGCAACAACTGTCGTATCTATTCCACTTTTACTTGCATTTGCATTCTTTAAAAAGTATATTATGCGTGGTGTTTCGCGTTCTGGTATTAAGGGCTAAAACACCAAAAAGGAGATTTATGAAAGCAAAGAAATTATCTATTTTATGCGCAGTAGCTATTTTAGGAGTCTCTGCAATCAGCTTATCCTCTTGTGGAGGAAAAGTTGACAATGCTGGTGAAGCATTCAAATTGCTCACAATTGATGATTTGAAAGCCAAAGGTACTGAAAAAAATCCTATCGTTGTTGATTTTTGGCATTCTTTTGGTCATAACATTTCAGAAGAGCTTGAACCATTAGTTGAAAATTTTGAAACTGAAATGGCTAAACAAGGACTTTATATCGATGTTAACATGACCGCTGTTGGTGGCGGATACGATGGATTAAGAGAAAGAGTTAACTTAGGTACGAGAACTAACGATGTCCCGACTATGTTACTCGGCTACCCTGATCACTTCTCAGATTACATTGATAATGGAATCCTTTTACCTCTTGATGAATTTGTTAATTCAACTGATGAAGAAATCGGTATTGATGAAACAGATTTCGTTGATAGTTACTGGAATGAAGTCGAGATGAAAAATCTCGATGGTACTGAAATCATCGCTGGCATTCCATTTAATAAATCAACAGAAATTATGTATTATAATGCTTCAGCTGTTGATCCAATTCTTAAAGAATTAGGCTATGGCGAAGAAGTTGATGGCAGCTGGGTTTGGACAAATCCTACATGGGATGAGTTAGCAACTGTCTCTCAAAAATTAAGAGAAAAAGTTGAATCCGCTGGCGGATATACTTGGACTTATAATAAAAAGCCAAATACTGCAACTAAGACTACATATCCGGTTTACATTGACTCAGGTTCTAACTTCTTCATCACCACTGCTAAACAATGGTGCACAAGCGCTGAAGAAGCTGCTAATGTTTATACAACTGCAGATGGCAAAGTCGTCTTCAAAAATGAAACTGCCTTAGCAGCACAACAATATTTCACTGAAAAAGCAAATCAAGGAATTTGGAATATTCCTAATAAGGTTAACCAATCCTATGGTTCAGCTTTAATGAACAACCTCGAAGCATTTATTTCCATCGGTTCAACTGCTGGTGTTAATAACAACGCTTCTCCAAAGTATGAATTAAAGTGTACAACTGTTCCTCAAAAATCATATGATGAAAATTCATTTAGAGCAGTTATTCAACAAGGTACTAATGCTGCTATCTTATCAAGCAATTCAAATAACTACACACGCCTTGCTGCTTGGTTATTAATTAAGTACTTAACAAATACTGAAAATACTACTGAATTCTCAATGAGTACAGGTTATCTTCCTGTTCGTACTTCAGCATTAGAGTCTAAAACATTTACAGATTTCTTAGCAGATTACAATTCACCATTCGGCGGAGTCACCGCTAAGGCAATTGTTGCTACAAATAACGAAAGAGCTTATTTCTACACTGATCCAGCTTTCTCTGGTTCTTCATTAGTTAGAGATAGAGTTGATACAATGATGATTTCTATCTACTGCAATAACAAAGACATCACTGAAGCTATGTCAACAGCTTACAAGCAATTAGAAGATTACGATATCGAATGCGTTGATCGTTTAGCATAAGGAGATTGCTGATGAAAAAGAATAAGTTATTTGCTCTTACTGCATTAATGACAATTACTGCTGGTTTAGCAGCTTGTCAAGGTACTACATCAACAGGACAATTCGATGTCGTGCCAACCACATTTGATCACTACTATAGCAACAAAGTAAATTTTGCTGATTTAGGTATTTCTGTTGAAGGAAAATATTTTGTCGACGATAAAATTGAAAAAGTCGTTAAGAATGTTAATGGCGTAAATAAAGTCGGCATTAAATATGTTACTGATGGTGATACAGCTGTTTTCTATACCAATGGTTCTGAAGATGGATACACAAATCCTTTAGGATATTCCTATAACTATTTTACTTGCCGTTTCTTAGCAATTGATACACCTGAATCAACTTCATCTATTGCTCCTTGGGGTAAAAAAGCTTCAGCTTATGCCAAATCATTATTAGAAAATGCTGAAGGTATCATTGTTGATGCTACTTCAATTGATACAACCGGTATGACTGATGATGAAATGTATTCTGCTGGTGTTAGACTTGATAGCAACGGAACTAGATGGTTAGGTATCATTTGGTACTGCCCAGATGGAAAAGATCCAGAAAATCTTGAAAACTATCGCTGCTACCAATTAGACATGATTGAAGAAGGTTATTCTTTCTATACTGGTAACTACAATGCTGGTGTACAAGGCAATAAATACGTATATACAGCAAGTAAAAATGATGAACCAGTTCTTTATTCGCGCTATGAAAATACTAAAGGCTCATTAACATTAGCTGATTTATTCTTGGAAGCTGATATTAGAACCAAATCATTAAAACAACGTTATAACGGACAACAAAAAGATCCAGATTACGATTATTCAACTACTCCTAGAGAAATGTCCATTACTGATGCTATTGCTCAATATGATGATCTCTCAGCACATAATACTTATATTGCTTTAACCGGTGTTGTTACTCGTTTCATCGGAAGTAACTTCTATTTCCAAGATAAAAATGGAACAGCTTTATATGTTTATATGGGTCTTGATGCCGTCGCCATTGAAGAAGTTGTTGGATTAGGTGAAACTATCAATATCCGCGGAAGATTATCAATGTATGGCGGACAAATTCAGCTTACTGATATCGTTTGGGCAAAAGAAACATTTATCAATATTTCAAAAACTGATCCAGAAAATGCTATCCCAATGCCTGAACCAATCGTTATTACAGAAAAAGATTTCACATTAGCTAGATTAAAAGAATTAGAAGGTCACTTAGTAACTACTGAATTATCAATTAGAAGTAAAGGTAGAACTTCAAAAGACAATTCTTATACTTTATACGCTGAAGAAAGCGTTAAGGATTTAGTTGAAGCTGGAGCACAATATCCAGATATGTCTATTAGAATCAACGGAGACTTAAATCCGACTTATACTCCTGAGGAAGGTGAAGCAATGATTGGAAAAACCGTTACAGTCACCGGAATTATGGGCTTATATAACGAAGACGATTTAACTCAAGATGAAACTTATCCTTCATATCAAATCGTTCCAGGTAATAGACCTATTAAAGTTGACGAAGATGGAAATTATGTCGTCGATGAAAATGGTAACACTGTTGCCGATACTGAAATCATTGTTCATTAATTATTTTATTAGGGAGATTTATTAAATGAAAAAAGCATTATTATTAAGCGTTTTAGCTGTTGCTACATTAACTGCTTGTGGCGGAACTGGTAATAACGAAGCAAAAGAAACCGTTGAAGCAGCATTAAATGAAATTACATTAAATGAAACATATAACGAAGACTTTACATTAACTACCAGCGGTTTAGGTGGAGTCACTATTTCTTGGACCAGTTCAGATACAGAAGTTATTTCTATTAATGGTGGAGAAGCTTCAGTTAGCCGTCCAACCGATGAAGATGCTTCTGTTACTTTAACTGCTACAGCAACTTATGAAGAATATAGTCAAAATAAGACTTTCACCGTCACTGTTGAACAATTAGAAATCGGTGAATACTTATCAGTTCAAGAAGCTTATGCTTTACCTGTTGGATCAACTAAATATAATTTCCGCGGTGTTGTTACTGGATTTGTTTACAATGCTAGCGGCAGAGCAGGTTGCCTTATCACCGATAATACCGGAACTATTTATGTCTTTGGTTCTACAATGGCTAAACAAGTCGAAAAAGGTGATGATATATTCTTCGCAGCTGAAAGAGATGATTACTTTGGAGCAACTCAACTCGCTTACCCAGATCTCAATATGGTAATCGGAAGCGGTAAAGATTATTCTACTGAAGCTTTCATCACTGATAAGACCGTTGAAGAAGTTTACGGAATGTCTAGAGATACGGAACAAAAGTTTGGTATTATCGGTAATGTCTATGTCGCTTCAGCAACTATCACTTGGTTTACAGGTTCATCATACAATTCTTGGGAAGTTGAAGATCCTACAACTAAAGCTTATATCTCAGCTGCTTATTCTGATAATGATGAATTAAATAGCTGGTTAGAACCATATAAAGGACAAACTCTTGATGTAGCATTTGTTCCAGTTTCTTATACGAAATCTGGAAATTTACAAATGGCATTTATTGACGTTTTCCCTAACGGATACGCTGCTTAATCAAATCTAATAAAATAAAAAATAAGCATAGTTTGAAATATAACTATGCTTTTTAAAGGAATGATATATGAAACCGATTCTTATTGTTATCGCTGGAGGATCTGCATCTGGCAAAACTACTGTTGTTGAAGAAATAAAGGCTAAAATTGGTCATGAAGATGCTGTTTTTATTAAGCATGATGATTATTATCGCTGCCAAGATGATTTAACATCGGAAGAAAGAAGAAAAACTAATTATGATCATCCTAATTCTTTGGAAAACGATTTATTGGTTAAACATTTAAAGATGCTTCTTAACAATCAAGCAATCGACAAACCGATTTATGATTTTGTTACTCAGACAAGGAAAAAAGAAACTGAGCATATTGAACCGACTCCGGTTATCATATTAGAAGGAATTTTAGCTTTGGAAGATGAACGAATTCGTGATTTGGCTTCAATTAAGGTTTTTGTTAACTGCGATGACGATTTAAGATTTATTAGAAGGCTTAAAAGAGATATTTCGGAAAGAGGAAGATCGGTTGATATGGTTATTAATCAGTATTTAGCAACTGTCCGTCCGATGCATCACCTCTTTGTGAGACCGACAATCCGTTACGCAGATATTATCATTCCTAATGACCGCGACCACGTTATTGGTACGCAGATGTTAATTAGAAACATTAAGGCGTTGGTTAAAGAAAATAAAGATTAAAAAGGAAAGGCTTCGGCCTTTCTTTTTTAAAAAAAGAAATTGATATTTTCTTCTTGCATTAATCAAAAAAATGTAATATTATACTTAGGCGATGGACCCTTAGCTCAGTTGGCAGAGCAACTGACTCTTAATCAGTGGGTCTAGAGTTCGAATCTCTAAGGGTCCACCAGCTTATATAGATTTAGTAACCTTCGGGTTATTTTTTTTACAGATGATTTATCAAATTAAATGCAACACTACATAAATGACTAGACACCTAATATTTCTTTAGGTGTTTTATATTGCAAACATTTTCTAGGTCTATTATTCATTAATTTCAAATTATTTGTCAATTCT
>CALVKD010000009.1 GCA_944332525.1 uncultured Bacilli bacterium
ATTATATCAATTATTACAATTATGAACGTCCGATGTATTGTTTAAAATACAAAACCCCACATCAGTACAAAACTGACATGGGGTATTGAGACTTTTTTGAACTGTCTACTTTTTGTTGACTAGTTCAGTTTGGCTCTTATTTTTTTAAAAACTTTTTACCTTTTTCTAAAGCTTTTGTTTCCCACGAAGGCTCAATATTGTTATCGTATTCCTCAAGAAGCTTTTTATCTCTTTTTGAAAGAGAATATTTTTCAAATAGATCTGGGCGATATTGTCTAGTTAAGACAAGCGATTGCTTTTGCCTCCATTTTTCAATAGCTTGATGATTTCCGGAAAAAAGAATGTCGGGAATTGTATGGCCTTGATAGTCATAAGGCAAAGTATATTGAGGATATTCAAGAAGATTAGAGGAAAAAGATTCTTCTTTGATAGAATCTTCACTGATGACCCCATTAATTAATCTAATGATGCTATCGGACATAACCATAATAGCGGTTTCTCCACCGGTTAAGATAAAGTCGCCGAGAGAAACTAATTCATCGACATAATTATTAACGCGTTCATCGATTCCTTCATAGTGACCAGCGATAAATATCAAATGATCTTCTTTAGATAATTCAAGAGCTTTTTTTTGATTAAATGTCGTTCCGCGCGGTGAAGTTAATAAAACTTTTGCTGATTCTGTTTTGACGGAATTTAAAGCATCGAGGACTGGCTGGCACATCATGATTAAACCTGCTCCTCCCCCGACTGGCGGATTATCGACTCGATGATGTTTATCAAGAGTAAAATCGCGAATGTTGATAAGCTCAAAAGACACTAAATTCTTAGCAATAGCCCTTTTGATAATCGAGTTTTCTAAAAATGAAGTAAACATTTCAGGAAAGAGAGTTAAAATGGTTATCTTCATCCGAGCAATCCTTCTATAACATGAATAATCATCTTTTTTTGCGATAAATCAATTTTCTTAACAAAGAAGTCTACAAATGGTATTAAAATAATTTTTTTATTATTTAGACGAACTCTAAAAGATGGTTGAGCGGTATAATCAACTACTTCGATGACTTCACCGAGATGATTATCGTTTTCATCAAAAACATTTAAACCTTTTAACTGGTGATAATAATACATTCCGTCAGGTAACGGCTTAATATCGCTTAAAGAAACGAGGATTTCGCCTTTAAGATATTTTTCGGCATCGGTTAGATTATCAATTTCGTTAAATGTTACGTAATCATATTCGCCTTCTGGATAATAATCAGCGACAGTTACTTCTTTCAAAGTATCGCTTTCCGGCAGATAGATAAACATTTTTTGATTTTCTTGATAGCGTTCATCGGCAAAATAGGTTGATGATTTTACTTTAAAAGTTCCATCTAATCCGCGCGTTCTTACAATGATACCTAATGTTAAATAATTTGATAAATCCATAATTAGTACCTCATTTTTACTATAAAGAAAAAGATGTGGGATTTCCACATCTAATCTTATTCTTCTTCGAGAGTTGCAAGTTTAATATGCACTCTTTGTTTGTGATCCTTCGCTGCGATAGAGAGAACTTCTCTAATTGCATCAGCGGTAGAACCATGTTTTCCGATTAAACGGCCGGTATCTTCTTTGGTGCAGGAAATGAGATAAATTAAATCATTTTCCTTATCACCTTTGATTTCTTCAATCTTTACTAATTCCGGATGAGTGAGAATTGGATCAATGAATTGATGGATAATAGCAATATAATCCATTTTTCTCCCTCACTTACTTCTTGCTTGCAGCGAATTTAGCAATGATGCCAGCTTTTGAAAGAATTGATTTAACTGTGTCTGAAGGTTGTGCACCTTTGTTTAACCAGGCAAAGATTTTTTCTTCATCTAATTTGACGTCATTGGTCTTTGGATCAAAGAATCCGACTTGTTCGACGATTCTGCCATCTCTTGAATAATGTGAATCAGCGACGACGATTCTATAGGTTGGGTCATAGTGGCGACCAGTTCTTGTTAATCTAATTTTTACCATTTTGTCTAACTCCTTTTCTTGAGCATAGTAATCTTATCAATGTCTTGGACTTGTGTCAAGCAAAAATGCTTAACACTTAATTTATTTTTAAAAAAAGAAGAAATTTGCTTTTTATGAATTATTTTTATCAAAGATATTTTGTTAAAGAGTGAAAACACTTGAAAAGAAATTAGTAATCAGCTATATTTATTTAGCGTTTAATAACGCGGTGGTGGTCCTCTGCTTAAGTCACAAAGTTATGAACATCATTAATCAAATGCATGCTGAAAAGGAGAAGCAAGGATGAATACTCAATTAGTCGAACAAATCGCTAAGTCACAAGTTAGAAGTGATCTTCCTACATTCGGCACTGGTGATACTTTAAAAGTAGCATTAAAGATTATTGAAAATGGTAAATCCAGAATTCAAGTCTTCCAAGGTGTCGTTATTTCTCGTCGCGGCTCAGGCGTCAGCGAAACTTTCACTATCAGAAAGGAAAGCAATGGTGTCGGAGTCGAAAGAACTTTACTTGTTAATTCACCATCAATCGATTCAATCGTTGTCGTGCAAAAAGGTCGGGTTAGACGTCATAAGATTTACTTCTTACGTTCAAGAAAAGGTAAATCTGCAAGACTTAAAGAAGTTCTTTAGTCTTAAACTTGAATTAATTGTGACAAATATCGCTGTTACTTCGGTAACAGCTTTTTTTACTTTATAAGATTTATCTAATATACTTTTTATGTTTTTTAAAAGATGTATAGGTGCTACAATACTTACGAGAAAAGGAAAAAATTATGAAAAAAATCTGTTTGCTTGCCTTAGGCACCTTATTATTAACATCATGCGATATTACGATTAGACCGCTTACTTCTAGTGATAGTTCATCTGTTTCTAGTGAAGGTTCATCGGTTGTTGTTTCAACCTCTTCAGCAAATGAATCAACAACAGACTCTATAACTGGATCGACATCTTCTAGTAAACCTTCTACTTCAAGTAGTTCAAAGCCTAGTACTTCTAGCTCTAGTTCAAAACCTAGTGTCTCTTCATCAGCAAGTTCTAGCTCTGTTTCTTCTAAACCTAGCAGTTCACAAAGCTCATCAGAAAGTTTAGAAATTGTTATCAATGAAGATGCGGGAAATTATTATAACAGTATCAATTTTGATCAAAGCCCAACTAGCTTAAAAACATCATTATCAAAGTTGATTAAAAATCATGATTCTTTATCGTATAATGAACTTTGGGATGCTTTTGAAACAACTGATAGAAGAAGCGATGGCACTGTTTGGGATATGTACTCAAACGAAAAATTCAAATTTGGTAGTGATCAATGCGGAAATTATTCTAAAGAAGGCGACTGCTATAACCGCGAACATTCCATTCCGAAGTCTTGGTTTGATGATAAAGCACCTATGTATACTGATTTATTCCATTTAGTTCCAACTGATGGATACGTTAACAATAGAAGAAGCAATTATCCATTTGGAGAAGTTTCTTCGGCTACCTATACTTCAAAAAATGGCTCTAAATTAGGTAGAAGTGCCTTATCTAGTTATTCTGGCACAGTTTTTGAACCAATAGATGAATATAAAGGCGATTTCGCGCGTATTTATATGTATTTTGTTACTTGCTATCAAGATAAAAATATTACTGCGACTAATGAAGCTAAATCAACTTTTGTTAAAAGCGGACAATATTATACATTGACTGATTATGCAAAAGAATTATTCTTATCTTGGAATGAGTTAGATCCAGTTTCTGAAAAAGAAATTGAAAGAAATCAAAACGTATACCGTCTCCAGGGAAATAGAAATCCATTTGTTGATATCCCTGCTTTAGCTGAGATTATTTTCAATGACTGATAAATTAAAAAAGAATAAACAAATATTTTTTAAAGTAGGAGCAGTGCTCTTACTTTTTATTGCTTTTACAATAGCATGTTTTTCTTTAGTAAAAGCGACATGTTACACCAAAATCGTTATTGATGGTGAATCAATGGCACCTACTTTAAATGATGGTGATTACGGATATATGTTAAAGAAAAATATTATAGGTAAAATAGATCGTTTTGATATTATTATATTTGAAAAAAATAATGTAACTTATGTGAAACGCGTAATTGGAAAACCAAAAGAAAATATTTGTTTTGATAGCAGAAATCAAAATTTATATGTTAATGATAGTTATATCGCACAAAGTTTTATTTCGTTTTCTGACCAAAAACAAACCTTTTCAGGTAGCACCGTTTATTCGCTAAATCAAACTATAGATATTCCGGAGAATTATTATTTTGTTTTAGGTGATAATCGCGATAATTCTTTTGATTCTCTCCATGGGTTAGGATTTATTGCCGAAGATGAAATTATCGGTGTATTAAAATGTAAAATTGGTGAAACCAGCAAAGATGGCAAAATGCATTTTACTGGGTTAAAATACTTGTAGGTGAGAATATGAATCAAAAAAATGTACATTGGTATCCTGGCCATATGGCAAAAGCATTAAAGCAAATTGAAGAACGTTTAAAAGTTATTGATATTGTTGTTGAATTAGTTGATTCACGGGCTCCTATATCGTCAAAAAATCCTTTCTTAGAGGAAATAACGAAAAATAAAATCCGTTTATTATTGATGACCAAAAAAGATTTAAGCGATGAAATTAGATTAAAAAGTTTTATAAAAGACTATGAAAAAAAAGGCTATAATTGCTTAATAGTAGATTTAAATAATCAAAGCGATGTAAAAAAAATAGTTGATAAGATAATGGAACTAGGTAAACCTTTACAGGAAAAATATCTACGTAAGGGAATGAAACCGCAACCGATTAGAGCGATGATTATCGGTATCCCTAATGTTGGTAAATCAACTTTAATAAATCGTTTAGTTAAGAAGAGAGTGGCTTCAACTGCCAATAAAGCCGGACATACTAGAGCTCAGCAATGGATTAGAATTAATCCAAGTTTTGAATTACTAGATACTCCAGGTATTTTATCACCGCATTACGATGATCATCAAATCGCTTTAAATCTCGCCTTAATCGGAGCGATGAAAGAAGAAATATTGCCTTTCCAAGAAATCATGGATCACCTTATTGCCAAACTTATAAAGTATTATCCTGAACAATTTAGAAAACGTTATTCTTTAGAAGGCGATTTAACTTCGGAAAATATTTATAAACAAGTCGCAGAAAGACGAAAATTATATTTGCCAAAAGGTGAAATTGATGAATATAAAGTCGAACATCTCCTCTTAAAAGAATTTCAAGCCGGAGTAATTACTAAGGCGGTGATTGATGATGCTTGATTATGAAGAACATTTGAGAAAACAAGGATATGTTTTAATTGCTGGGACTGATGAAGCTGGTAGAGGTCCTCTCTGCGGACCATTAGTTGTAGCTAGCTGCATTATGAATCCTGATTATCGAAATGATGAAATTAATGATTCAAAAAAATTAACCGAAAAAAAGAGAGAAAAACTTTATTCGGAAATCATAGAAAATGCTTTAGCATATGATATTGAAATAATTTCTCCTGAAGAAATTGACCAATTAAATATTTATGAAGCATCGAGAACTGGAATGGTTAGGGCTTTAAGTAAGTTAAAAATAAAACCGGATTATATTTTGACTGATGCGATGAAACTTCATCAATTAGAAGATATTCCTCAAGAAGCGTTGATTAAAGGAGACGGGAAATCGTTTAATATTGCAGCCAGTTCAATTTTAGCTAAAGTTACTAGAGACCATATTATGCTTGAATATGATAAAAAATATCCTCAATATCAACTTGCTAAGCATAAAGGCTATCCAACCGCGTTACATCTTAAATTAATTGAGCAATACGGCGTGATTCCGGAATTTTATCGCTTCTCTTATAAACCGGTTAAAAATGCAAAAATTGCAGAAATTTCAAAATAAAATTTTTTAACCCCCTATTTTGTTAATAGGAGGTTTTTTTATGATTTATGGCATGCATGATATTTTGGTTTATTTTGCTTATAAATATGAAGGTGATTTTGATAAAATTTACGAGGCTATTAAAAGAAAAGAACGAATTGATGATGAATTATATGACAAAGTTTGTTCTTTAAATCTTCAAGCTGTCACCTGCTTAGATGAGGATTATCCAGAAGCTTTAAAACATATTTATCAATCGCCGTTTGTTTTATTTTATCGCGGTGATTTATCTTTGTTAAAAAATACTGTGAGATTAGCAGTTGTCGGTTCAAGAGAGCCGAGCGATTATGGTTTAAAAGCGACAAAAGTTCTTCTAGAAGAATTATTATCTGAAAGTGAAACGGTTATCGTTTCCGGCTTAGCGTTAGGAATTGATAAAATGGCTCATCAAACCGCGTTAAATATGAAAAAGAAAACAATTGCTGTTCTCGGCAATGGATTAGACAATTGTTATCCACTGACTAATTATGATTTATTTGAAGAAATTGGAGAAAAAGGACTATTAATCAGCGAATATCCACCTTTTGTAAAAGCCGACGCTCAAAATTTTCCTAAGCGCAACCGATTAATTTCTGCGTTTAGTAAAGCTATTTTAGTCACCGACGCTAAATATAAATCGGGAACGAGAATTACAGTTAGGCATGGTTTAGAACAAGGAAAAGATATTTTTGCTGTCCCCCACGACATTTTCTCTGAATCGTATTGTAATTTATTAATAAAAGAAGGCGCAGCCTTAATCTCGTCAGGAAAAGACTTAATTGAATTACTTTTTTGAAAAAAATATTATTATTATCTTATTAATAATAATAAGGTTTTTCATCAAAAAAATGGTCTTTAAAGTGATTGACAATTCATAGGCTTGTAATGATAATTAGTAAATGCTAGGAGGAAGCCTATGAAATTAATTATTGTTGAGTCTCCGACTAAATGTGAGACTATTAAAAAGTATCTAGGACAGGATTATGAAGTAGTCGCTTCCTATGGGCACATTAGAGATTTAGCTACATCTGGTAAAGGTGGATTGGGCGTTGATGTAAACGATGATTTTAAACCGACCTATATCATTAATAAAGATAAGACTAAATTAGTTGCCCAATTAAAAAAACAAGCAGCTAAAGCTGAAGTTGTTTATCTGGCAACCGACCCGGATAGAGAAGGAGAAGCTATTTCTTGGCATCTAGCGGAAGTATTAAATCTCGATGTTGAGACAACTCCGCGTTTAGAGTTCCATGAAATAACTAAAACAGCTATCACTAAAGCGTTAGCTTCTCCTCGACATATCGATTTAAACTTAGTCGCTTCGCAAGAGACGAGAAGAATTATCGATAGAATAATGGGTTTCCGTTTATCGACTTTGATGAAAAGAAAAATCGGTTCACTTTCAGCTGGCAGAGTTCAATCAGTTACTTTAAAGTTAATTGCTGACCGCGAAAAAGAAATCGCTTCTTTTGTACCTGAAGAATATTGGACGATAGAAGCTGATTATCAAGGCTTTAATTTTAATTTAGATAGTTATTTAGGAAGAAAACTAGATGTGCATTCTGAAAGCGATGCTCAGGAGTTGCTCGATAAAACGCCTGAAAGTTTTGTTGTGAATGAAGTAAATGAAAATCCGCGTTTTACTGATTCTAAAGTTCCGTTTAGAACCTCGGTATTACAGCAAGTAGCCTATACTTCAAATAAATTCTCTACTAGAGTTACTCAAAGTTACGCTCAACGTCTTTTTGAAATGGGATTAATTACCTATATCAGAACAGATGGAACAAATTTAGCAAAAGAGTTTATTGATCACGGCAGAGAATATATCTTTAATCATTTCGGAAAAGAATATTTAGCTAGTGAAGCAAAACTTAAGTCTTTAGAAAATAAAGAGACATCGGCGATGGCGCATGAAGCTATTAGACCGACTTCATTAGAAAATACACCTGATAAAGTTAAAAATGAATATAATCTTGAAAGAGGATTATTGTCGCTTTATAAACTTATCTATAATCGTTCTTTAGCTGCCTTAATGGCGCCTAAGCAAGAAAAAGTTACAACGATTAAAGCTGCGCGCGAAGGATATACATTTTCCTATACCGGTTCAAGCTTAGTCTTTGATGGTTACTCACGCGTTTATAAAGCTGAAGAGGAAAGCAATGATAAAAAGGTTTTATCATTAAAAGAAGGTGATGAAATCACTTTTGATAAAGTTGAAAAATCGCAGCACTTTACCAAAGGACCAAGCCACTATAATGAAGCTAAGGTAGTCAAGAGTATGGAAGATCTCGGTATAGGTAGACCGTCCACTTATGCTTCGACAATTGCAACGTTATATTCTCGTGACTATATTGAAAATCAAAAAGGTAATCTTTTACCTACAGAGCAAGGCAATTTAACGGTTGATGCCTTAGTTAAATTCTTTACGCCGTTTATGGATGTCCACTATACGGCTAATATGGAAATTCAACTCGATGAATTAGCTGAAGGTAATGAATCTCGCCATCAAATTTTAACTGATTTCTATAATTCTTTTGAACCATTATTTGAGAGCGCTCAGACAAATATGGAAAAAGAGCAACCAAAAATGACAGGAGAACTCTGCCCTCTATGCGGAAAACCTTTAGTCTATAGAAAATCGCGCTATGGAACATTTATTGCCTGCTCAGGTTATCCAGAATGCAAATATGTAAAAAAAGAAGAGAAGGAAGAAGTGGTATCTCCAGATAAGATTTGCCCAAAATGCGGTCGCCCATTAGTTAAAAGAAAATCGCGCCGCGGAGAATTCTGGGCTTGCTCTGGTTATCCTTCATGCTCATATATTGAAGGGCAAGATGAAAAACAAGACATTTTAACTTCAATTCCTTGCCCAAAATGTGGAAAACCTTTAATTAGAAGAGCGGGAAGACATGGTAAGAGTGATTTCTATACCTGCTCAGGATTTCCAAAGTGCCGCTATATCGAAGCGATAAAAGAAGATAAAAGTAACTAGAAATAGTTACTTTTTTGCTATACTGATAGTATGGATGAACTCAATTATTTAAACCAATATGAAAAGTTTTTAACCTTCCAAAAAGGTTATAGTAAAAATACCATTAGCAGTTATATTAGCGATATAGCTATTTTTATTGAGTTCTTAAAAAAAGAAGATTTGAAATTAAAAGATGTCACATATGATAATGTCAAACAATTTTTAACTGAAGAGACCCTCGAAAATATTTCTAAGCGGAGTAATAGTCGGCGAATTGTCTCACTAAGAGGATTTTATAATTATTTAGTCAAGTATCATAAATTTGAAAAAAATCCGTTTATCGGAGTGTCATTGCCAAAACTAGATAAAAATTTACCAGATTATTTTTATGATGAAGAGATTGAAATGATTTTTAAAAAGAACTCTCAACGCGATGATTTATTAGCTAAACGCGATCAAGCCCTTCTTGAACTATTATTCTTTTCCGGACTTAGAGTGAGCGAAATTGTATCTTTAATGTATGATGATATTGATTTTGAAAAAAGAATAATGAGAATTCGTGGGAAAGGCGATAAAGAAAGAATAGTGCCGTTTACCGAGAGATGTAAAAGCTCGCTTATTGAATATACTCAAACCTTAAGAAAAGATTTATTAGCTAATAATGAAATAGAATATTTGCCGTTTGTTTTTGTTAACTCTCGCGGAAGACAGCTAACCTCACGCGGAATTGAATATATTTTGAAATCAATTGAAATAAAACTCGGTCTTAAGATGTCTTTACATCCTCATAAATTCCGTCATTCGTTTGCTACGCATTTACTTAATCAAGGGATGTCTTTAAGGTCGATTCAAATATTAATGGGACATTCATCTTTGTCTTCAACGCAAGTGTATACGCATGTCAGTGATAAAAAAATTGAAGAAGAATATCATAAAACTTTTAGAAGAAACGACAAACAATAAGATTTATGCATATACATTTTTACTATAGTAAAAAATATTTTTTGCATTAATTGATAAATATTTTTTATAGTGATATGATACTAGCGTCAATTTTGCCTATCAAAAATAGGCAGTGAAGAGGTAAGTCTAGTGAGTAAGAAAAGGAAAATTATTAGCTGGAGCGTATTTCTCGGATTGATAGTTGTGTTGCTGGCATTGGTTTTTGTCGTTCCTGGTAACGAAAAAACAGAATCAATTCAGGAAACAATGCAAGATGCTGTCTTGCACGAAAGAGGATTGATTTCTTTGTTTGGTTTGATCAATGTCAATCCAGGTTTGATTTCTGGATTCATTGTGACGATTATTTTACTCGTCTTTGCAGCAATTGTCAGAATCTTCTGCATTCCGAAGTTTAAGTACGTACCTGGCAAATTCCAACTCTTGATTGAACAAGCTGTTGGGTTCTTCGACAATCTAGCCGTTTCAAACAGCCCTCATCATAACAAGTTCCTCAGCTGCTATGTATTTGGCGCGGGAGCTTATATCTTTGTCGGAACATTGTTTGAATTAGTCGGTATTCAGGTCGTTGCAGTTAACGGAGTCAGTATGGCATTGCCAGCCCCGCTATCAGATATTAATGGCGCTATTGCTATTGGATGTTTCTCATACTTAGTGATTATGGCCGGAGGTATCTATGCTAATAAAGCCAAAGGTGTTTTATTAACATTAAAGGAATTCTCATTACCTATTTCTATGAGTTTCCGTCTCTTTGGTGCTTTATTAAGCGGACTTTTAGTTTCGGAACTAGTTTATTATTATTTACAACTCAGTTTCATTTTACCAGTCATCGTCGGCGTTTTATTCACCTTAATCCATGCTCTGGTACAAACATATGTCTTAACGATGTTGACAGCGTTATTCTATGGCGAAGTCAGCGAAGTCAAGCCTAAAAAGAAAAAAGAAAAGAAAGTAAAAGCTTCAATTTAAATTTGGGAGGAAATTATGAATAAGCTTAAATTAATTAGAAATACACTTTTTGTAACTATGGGCATTTTAGCTGTAGCTTTTGTTTTATTCTTAGCAACCAATAATGCTATGCCAATTAATAATGCTCACTACGCTGCTAATACTTTAACTGATGAGGTTGTTATTACAGATAATACCGATGGCTGGAAAGCTATGGCATCAGGCATCGCTATTGGTTTAGCTGCTTTAGGCGGAACTATTGCTATGGGTATGGCTGTTGCAAAATCAGCTGAAAGTATCGCTCGCCAACCAGAAGCAGATGGTAAGATTAGATCAGCATTCATGCTCGGCTTAGTCTTCATCGAAACTGTTGTTATTTACGCATTAATCGTCGGTATCTTAATTATCTTCGTTTTATAATAAGGAGAGGTGAGAGAAATGTTTTTAGCAAATATCCCTCTGAATATTGATTGGCAACAAATTCTCCTTCACTTATTAAACTTTGTTATTTTGGTCGGTGGACTTTATTTCATCTTGTTTAATCCTGTAAAGAAATTTATGGATAAGCGTAAAGCTCATTACGAAGAAATGGATAAAAAAGCTGTTGATACATTATCATCAGTTAAAGACAAAGAAAGAGAAATAAACGAGAAATTAGCTAATCTCAATCAGGAATTAGAAAATAAAAAGGTTGCTGCTAGCAAAGAAATCGCTTCTTTAAAAGAAGCGCAGTTAGCAGAAGCTCAAAAGCAAGCTGAAGAAATTATTTCTAAAGCGACTATTGCAGCTGAAAAAGAAAAAGAAAAAATTATTACTAGTGCTAATAAAGAAATTAGAAATCTTGTTTCTGAAGGCATGAAGAAAGTTATGTCATCTTCTGAAGATGAAGCAATTGACGATTTCGTCAAGACATTTGAAGGAAGTAAGAAAGATGGCAGCAATTAAGGCAATTATTTATTCGCCGAAGCAGCTAAGCAAGGCTCAAGAAGATAAAATTGTTCAATTTCTCAAAGGTAAATACGGAGAAATTTCTTTAACTTGGGTCGAAGATAAAACTATTACATTTGGTTTTAAATTAGTAGCCGGTTCTGATATTTATGACTGGACTAATGAAGGAAGAATGAAACAGCTCACCTCATTAATCGAAAAAATCACACCGGAGAGCAATATCATTTCAATTCTTAAGGAAACTGTCGATAATTTCCGACCAAAAATTTTAGCCGAACAAGTTGGTAAAGTCGTTTCAGTTATTGATGGTGTTGTCACGATTAAAGGACTTGATGAAGTAAAGTATAGTGAAATCGTTGTTTTCGCTTCAGGCGTTAAAGGTATGATTCAACATATCGAAAAAGATACTTGCTCTTGTATTTTATTTGGTTCAAATGAAGATGCTAGTGAAGGCATGGAAGTTTATAGAACTAATAAGACGGCAGGTATTCCAGTCGGTGAGAATTTTCTCGGCAGAGTTGTTGATGCTTTAGGTAATCCTCTCGATGATAAAGGTGAAATTGAAGCTGCAGGTTATTTACCAATTGAGCAAGATGCCCCAGCAATTATTGATAGAAGACCAGTTAACAGACCTTTGGAAACCGGTATTTTAACTATCGATTCAATGTTCCCTATCGGCAAGGGGCAAAGAGAATTAATCATCGGCGATAGACAAACAGGTAAGACCTCAATCGCTATTGATGCAATTCTTAATCAACGCGGAAAAGATGTTATTTGCGTTTATGTTTCAATCGGACAAAAAGCTTCTTCAATTGCTCAATTAACAGAGGCTTTGAGAAAAGCTAATGCTCTTGATTATACTATTATCGTTTCCTCGTTTGCTAGTGATGAATCATCACTTCAATATATCGCTCCATATGCTGGCACTGCTCTTGCTGAATACTTTATGAGAAGGGGCAGAGATGTTTTGATCGTCTATGATGATCTTTCTAAACATGCTGTTGCATATCGTACGATTTCACTTCTATTAGGTAGATCACCAGGACGTGAAGCATATCCTGGCGACGTCTTCTATCTCCATTCACGTCTTCTTGAGCGTTCAGCTCAATTAAATGATGCTTTAGGCGGCGGATCATTAACAGCATTACCAATTGTTGAAACGCAAGCAAGTGATGTTTCCGCTTATATTCCAACTAATATTATTTCCATCACCGATGGTCAAATTTTCTTGGAAAGCGATTTATTTAATGCTGGCCAACGCCCAGCTATTAATATCGGTCTTTCTGTTTCCCGTGTCGGCGGTGACGCTCAAACTAAAGCGGTTAAGAAAGCAACCGGTACTTTAAAACTTGATTTATCACAATACCGCGAAATCGAAGTCTTTACTCAATTCGCTAGTGATCTCGATCAAGCTACTAAAGACCAACTCGCCTATGGTGCTTGCTTAATGCAAATTCTTAAACAAGGTGTACATCAACCATTAAAGCAATATGAAGAAGTTATTACATTAGTTGCAGCTCTCGCTAAGGTTTTTGTTAAATTACCTCTTAAGAGAGTTAAAGAATGCCAATTAAAACTTCTTAGTTACTTTGCAAAAAATTGTCCTTTGATTTGCTCAAGGCTCGAATCAGAACGCGTTTTGACTCCAGAAATCAAAGAAGAAATTATTAATAACGCTAAAAAATTTGTCGAAAGCTATGTAGGTGAATAACTATGCCTAGCACGAAAGAAATAAAAAAACGGATTAAGAGCGTTGAAGATACGCATAAAATCACTAACGCTATGTATCTCATCGCTTCGACTAAATTAAGAAAAGCTAAAAGTGATTTTGATCATACAAAACCTTATTTTACGGCTTTAAGAGATGAAATTAAGCGTATTTTTAGAATCTCTGATGATCTTTCTAGTCCGTATTTTTATCCGATTGACAATATTAGCTCTGATAAAATAACTCATATCGCTTTAGTTATAACTGCTGATAAAGGTTTAGCTGGAGCGTATAACCAAAATGTTATTAAAGCGGCTTTAAAGATGCTAAAAGAACATCCGGATACAAAATTTTATATCGTTGGTGAGTATGGACGTCATTATTTTACTGAGCATCATATCAAGTTTGAGCAAAGTTTTTTATACACCGCTCAATCACCGACTATGTACCGGGCAAGAAATATTACTGATTTATTGCTTGAAGATTATAATTCGCATCCATTTACTAAGCTATTCGTCATTTATACGGACTTGAAAAGCGGATTAATTGGAGAAGCGAATAACTACCGCATTTTGCCGTTCCACCGGGCGCAGTTCCAAGATTTGAAAGATGAGACACATGCACTTCACAATGTGGAATTCTATCCGTCTTTGAAAAGTATTCTTGATAATATCGTCAAGAGTTATGCGACTGGTTACATTTACTCAGCATTAATCGACTCCTTCTGCTGCGAACAAGAAGCGAGAATGATGGCGATGAGTAACGCTAACGACAATGCAAAAGAAATTTTAAGTGAATTATCCACGGAATTTAACCGTGTTAGACAAGCTCAAATCACCCAAGAAATCACTGAGATTGCTGCGGGTGCAAAGGCAAAAAAGAGAAAGGATGAAGCGCGATGACAGGAAAAATTGTTGAGGTCTCCGGACCAGTTGTCGATGTTTTATTTGCCGATGGGCAAGCTCCAAAAATTAAAGACGCTCTTTATGTCGAAGTCGATCATAAAAAGAAAGTCATGGAAGTAGCTATGCACATGGGTAATGGTGTCGTTAGAGCAATTATGCTTTCCTCTAGTGATGGATTATCTAAGGGCATGGAAGTTACTTGCTACAATCACCCGATTACCGTACCAGTTGGAGATATTACTTTAGGCAGAATTTTCAACGTTCTTGGCGATCCTATCGATGGTGGAGCAAAGATCCCAGAAAGCAACGAGAGATGGCCAATCTATCGTAAGGCACCAGAATTCTCTTCACAAAAAGTTGAAGTTGAAATTCTTGAAACCGGCATTAAAGTTATCGATTTATTACTCCCATATCCAAAGGGTGGTAAGATTGGATTATTTGGTGGCGCTGGTGTTGGTAAAACCGTTTTAATTCAGGAGCTTATTAACAATGTCGCTATGAAACATGGCGGATATTCTATTTTCACCGGTGTCGGTGAACGTTCAAGAGAGGGTAATGACTTATGGCTTGAAATGAAGGCCTCAGGAGTTATCGATAAGACAGCATTTGCTTTTGGACAAATGAATGAATCACCTGGTGTCAGAATGCGGGTTGCCTTAACTGGATTAACTATGGCTGAATACTTCCGCGATGTTGAACATAAAGATGTTTTGTTATTTATCGATAACATTTTCCGTTTTGTTCAAGCCGGTAGTGAGGTCTCAACCCTTTTAGGAAGAATGCCTTCGGCTGTCGGTTATCAACCAACCCTCGCTGAAGAAATGGGACAATTACAAGAAAGAATTACTTCAACGGATAAAGGATCAATTACCTCAGTCCAAGCTATTTATGTTCCAGCTGATGACTTAACTGACCCAGCTCCAGCTACAACCTTTTCACACCTTGACGCGACAACCGTTTTGTCAAGAAAGATTGCTGAGCAAGGTATTTATCCTGCTGTTGATCCTCTTGATTCAACTTCAAGAATTCTTGAACCGGATATTGTCGGTGAAGAACACTATAATATTGCTAGAAAAGTCCAAGAGACTCTTCAGAAATATAAAGAATTACAAGATATTATCGCTATTCTCGGTATGGATGAATTATCTGATGAAGATAAATTAACCGTTATGAGAGCAAGAAAGATTCAACGTTTCTTGGCTCAACCGATGTTCGTCGCTGAAAAGTTTACTGGCTTAGCCGGTAAGTATGTTCCTTTAAAAGAAACTCTTAGAGGATTTAAAGCAATTATCGATGGTAAGATGGATGAATATCCTGAAGCAGCATTCTATAATGTCGGAACTATTGAAGACGTTATTGAAAAAGCTAAAAAATTACAAGAGGAAAATCACTAATGGCGCATTTTAAGGTAAAGATTTTAGCAGCAGATAAACCTTTTTATGAGGGTGAAGCCCTGTCTTTAATCGTGCCTACTGTCAATGGTCAATATGGTATATTAGCTCATCACAGCAACACTTTAGGTGCTACTGTTCCAGGTTTACTAAAGATTACTTATCCGGATAACAGAGAAGAAGTCCTTTCCGTTTCATCAGGAATCTTTAAAATTGAACATAACCATGTTTTAGTTTTAGTTGACTCTTTAGAAAGACCTGAAGAAATTGATATTAATCGAGCTAAAAGAGAAGCTGATGAAGCTAAAGAGGCTTTATTGCAAAAGATGTCAAGACAGGAATATTATTCAACTCAGGCAAAGTTAGCTAGAGCGCTTAATCGTCTTAAAATTAAATCAAATTATAAATAAGTTTAGTTTAAATTTACTTAGTTATGGAGAATTGTTCATTATTCTTGAGAAACTAAGTAAATTTTGCTAATATATTATGGCTTGTGGCTCACAAGCTATATTACACACCCTATGGATTCACTCCTTCGGTCTGAATTAGCGTTCAGCTGGCGTGTTCGAAGTAGGGGAGGATTTTAACCAAAAGGAGGCTCATAAATGAGTGAAGAAAAATTAAACGAAGTCGTTAACGAAGAAGAGACTGTCTCTGAAGGAAACACCGCTAACGATATCATGGGATCAATTTTACATAACGATGATGATCCAGTTGTTTCCGTTAAAAAATTATTAGAAGCTGGCGTTCACTTTGGTCACCAAACTAGAAAGTGGAACCCAAAGATGCAAGAATTCATTTTCACAAAGAAAAACGGAATTCATATCATCGACTTAACAATCACTGCTAAGAAGTTACAAGAAGCTTATTTAGCATTAAAGAAGATTGTTGCTGATGGTGGCAAAGTATTATTTGTCGGTACTAAACCACAAATCAAAGACATCATTAAAGAAGAAGCTCTCAGAAGTGGATCTTTCTATGTTGTTAACAGATGGTTAGGTGGTACCCTCACTAACTTCAAGACTATTCAAAAGAGAATTAGATACTTAAACGATCTCATTTCTATGGAAGAAGATGGGAGCATCGAAACCTATTCTAAGAAAGATATCGTTAAATTAAGAAAAGAAAAAGAAAAATTATTAAAGAACCTCGAAGGCATTGCTGAGATGAGAAAAGTTCCTAATGCTGTTATCGTCGTCGATCCAAAACTCGAACACAATGCAGTTGATGAAGCTAAGAAGTTAAACATCCCTGTCTTCGGTTTACTCGATACTAATGCTGATCCAGCAGAACTCACATATGGCGTTCCTGCTAACGATGATGGCGTTAAGTCAGTTCAACTCATCTGCGGCGTTTTAGCTGATGCAATCGTTGAAGCTAAAGGTGGCAGCTTAATGTATGCTTACAATGTCGCAAGCGAAGATGAATTATCAATGCAAGATGCTTTAAATTCTGTCGATAAAGTCGAAGAATTAAAACTCATCAGACAAAAAGCTAGAGAAGATGCTCAATCAAGCAAGAAGAAATCTTCTCGTAAGAGAGTTTTCAAGAAACCAGCTCCTAAAGCTGAAGAAGTGAAGACTGAAGCTCCTGCTGAAGAAGCTAAACCAGCAGAAGAAACTAAAGCTGAAGAAGCCAAACCAGCTCCTAAAAAAGCTCCAAGAAAGGCTAAACCAGCTGCAGAAGAAACAAAAGAAACCAAGTAATTTTAAATAATGGAGGAATACTATGGGATTAAACGTTGCCTTAATTAAACAGCTCAGAGAACGTACCGGTGCTGGTATGGTCGATTGCAAGAAGGCCCTTGAAGAAAACAATGGCGACATTGAATTAGCTTGCGATTGGTTAAGAGAAAAAGGTATCGCAAAAGCTGCTAAGAAAGCTTCGCGTATCGCTGCTGAAGGTATGTCATTTGTCACTGTAAACGGTGATGATGCTGTTATCGTCGAAGTCAATTCAGAAACCGATTTCGTCGCAAAATCCGATGCTTTCAAGACATTAGTTAAAACAGCTGCTGATATGATTTTAGCTGCTAAACCAGCAACTTTAGAAGATGCAAAAGCTCTCACTAATGAATTATTCACTGAAGCTACAGTTAAAATCGGTGAAAAGCTTGATTTAAGAAGATTTGAATTAGTTCATAAAGATGCTTCTCAAAGCTTTGGTAACTATATCCATATGGGCGGCAAAATCGCTGTTCTCACACTTTTAGATGGCGATCACAAAGAAGATGCTGACCACTTAGCTATGCACATTGCTGCTAATCGTCCTCTTTATATCTATGATAAGGATATTCCTCAAGCTGAAATCGATAAAGAAACTTCAGTTCAAATGGAAAATGCTAAGAATGATGAAAAATTAGCTTCTAAACCTGCTAACGTTTTAGCTAATATCATCAAAGGTAAAGTTACTAAACACTTTGCTGAATTCGTTTTAGTCGAGCAAGAATACTTACTCAATCCTGAAATCAAAGTCGGTCAATTCTTGAAAGACAACAAGCTCAATATTGTTAAATTTGTTCGTTTTGAAACTGGCGAAGGCTTAGCAAAAAGAGAAGAAAACTTCGCTGAAGAAGTTCAAAAACAAATGGCTCAATAATTAAGTTTTTTGGAAAGCACTCTTTGAGTGCTTTTTTCGAAATAGAAGGGAAGAATATGACCAATAAATATCATCGGGTACTACTTAAATTAAGCGGAGAAGCTTTAGCAGATAAAAATGAACATGCAATTTTAGGCGCAGATAATCTTAACGCTGTCAGTAAAGCTATTAAAGAAATGGTTTCTCGCGGCGTTCAAGTTTGCGTCGTCGTCGGCGCCGGCAATATTTGGAGAGGCCGTCTAGCTGAAACAATTGGAATTGAAAGATCAACTGCTGATTATATGGGGATGCTCGGCACAATTATCAATTCCTTAGCTTTGCAATCATCTTTAGAAAATAACGGGGTAGAGACCCGCGTTATGACTTCAATTGAAATGAAGCAATTAGCTGAACCTTATATCATGAGAAAAGCTGATTCGCATTTGAAAAAAGGCCGCGTTGTCATTTTCGGCGGCGGAACTGGTAACCCTTACTTCACAACTGATACCACCGCATCTTTAAGAGCTAATGAACTTAAATGCGATGCGATATTAATGGCTAAAAATGGTGTTGAAGGTGTTTATTCAGCTGATCCGAAGAAAGATAAAAACGCTGTTTTTTACCCACATCTCACCTACAAAGAAATGCTTCAAAAAGACTTATCGGTTATGGATACCACGGCAATTTCTCTTTGCATGAATACCGATATCGAAATTAGAGTCTTCAATATGGCAGATCTTTCTAACTTTAATAAAGTTATCTCCGGCGAGAATGTCGGAACGATTATCAACAAAGGAGAATAATAATGGAAGACGATATTATTTTATTAGAAGCTGAAGAAAAGATGGAAAAAACCATCGAAAATCTTAAAAGCAATTACAATACTTTAAGAACTGGCCGCGCGGCTACTTCTATGCTCGATAGAATCGAAATGGATTATTACGGAACGATGACACCGATTAATCAATTAGCCTCTATCACCATTCCTGAGCCACGTCAAATCTATATCAAACCTTATGACAGAAATGATTTAAAAGGTATGGTTGGTGCAATTAATAGCAGCGATTTAGGCTTAAACCCAATCAACGATGGAAACGGCATTAGATTAATTATTCCACCTCTAACTGAGGATAGAAGAAAAGATTTAGCTAAACTCGCTAAAAAATATGGTGAAGACAGCAAGGTCGCTATTAGAAATATCCGCCGCGAGGCAATGGATCAAGTTAAAAAAGATTCTTCCTTTACTGAAGATACTAGAAAAGTCGAAGAAGAAGAAATTCAAAAATTAACTGATAAATACGTTAAAAAAGTTGATGAAGTCTACGCTCAAAAAGAAAAAGACATCATGACTATCTAACTTTACTTTTATGAGGGCCTAATCAAGCCCTCTTTTTTTATGGAGATGATTTATCAAATTAAATGCAACACTACATAAATGACTAGACACCTAATATTTCTTTAGGTGTTTTATATTGCAAACATTTTCTAGGTCTATTATTCATTAATTTCAAATTATTTGTCAATTCT
>CALVKD010000010.1 GCA_944332525.1 uncultured Bacilli bacterium
TGGAGAACGCATATTATTTTTTGTTCCTTTTTGTCTTGCCATGATAGATCCTCCTTTTTAATAGAATAACAAAGAAAAAAGTGGATGGGGCTTTTTTACCCTTGTCCACTTTTACACTAGCACTTCAGTAAAGCTGGTTTTATTTATGGAAGAAATATTTAGCAAGCCCACCTTTAGACGTCTCTTTATAGGCGTTTTTGAGGTCTTTACCGGTTTGATACATCGTTTCGACAACTGTGTCAAACGATACTTGGCTTAAAGATGAGAGAATTGTCGCTAAATACGCCGCATCAAAGGCTCTTAATGTTGCAACGGCATTTCTTTCTATGCAAGGAATCTGAACCATTCCTTCCACCGGATCACAAGTTAATCCAAGATGATGTTCCATAGCTATTTCACTAGCGTATTCAATTTGTTTAATGTTTCCGCCTTCTAAAAAGCAAATAGCCGCGGCAGCCATTGAACAAGCTGAACCGATTTCCGATTGACAGCCGGCATATGCTCCCGCAATTGAGGCGTTATGTTTAATAACATTACCAATAAGTCCACCTACTTTTAACGCATCAATAATTTTTTCTATTGGAGTATTTTTATCATGGTAATAATAGTAAAGCGCGGAAGCTAAAACCCCACTAGAGCCGCAAGTCGGGGAAGTGACAATAATCGCTCCAGACGCATTTTCTTCTGAGCAGGCATAAGCATAGGCAGATAACAATCTAATAACTTTTTCATGTCCATCATCTTCATGAAGCGAGGAATAAATAATTTTTGCTTTTCTTTTAACTTGTAATTTTCCCGGTAAAAAACCATCTTTTGTTAATCCATCAGTTATGGTTTTATCCATTTGAAAATATACATTTTGTAAATAGTCATCAATATTTTCAAAGCGATCAACAACTTTATCTAAAGAGATATTATTTTCATAAGCGTATCTTTTTATTTCCTCAAAATTATGAAAAGGATAAATATCTTTATTACTCTCTTCTACTTTTCCATCAACAGAAATTGATCCACCTCCAAGAGAAATAAAAGTGATTTGCTTAATCAGTTTTTCATCATTAAAAACTTTTGCAATAAAAGTATTTGGATGTTTTACTTTGCTCTTAATATCAAAAGTTATTTTTGTATTAGGGCCGAGTTCATTTAAAATAATTATATCAGTAAGATGTCCTTTACCGGTTAAGGCTAAAGAGCCGTAGAGAGTTATTTCAAAGCGCGTTTCCTCAGGAAAATGTTCTTTTAAATATTGGCAAGCTTTCGCTGGTCCCATCGTATGAGAAGAGGACGGGCCATGCCCAATTTTATAAAGTTCGACTAATGAATCCATATATAATTATCTTAACATAAATCAAATAAATATTTTCATAAAAATTATTAAACTTTATCTTGCAAGATGGCTTTCCTTTTGCTAAACTAATCATTGCGAAAGTTAAAAGATGGTTCCTTAGCCAAGCTGGTAAGGCAATTGACTGCAACTCAATCACCGTCGGTTCAAATCCGGCAGGAACCTCCAACTTTGGTAAAAATCACTAATTAAAGTTCTTGACTTTAATTAGAAGTTGAGTTATATTAATTAGGCTGCGCTAGTAGCTCAACTGGATAGAGTGTCAGACTACGAATCTGGAGGTTGCGGGTTCGATTCCTGCCTAGCGCGCCATTTAAATCGGGAAATAGCACAGCTTGGTAGTGCATCTGATTTGGGATCAGAGGGTCGCAGGTTCGAATCCTGTTTTCCCGACCATGTTATTACATCAGGATTATATATCCTGTTATATATATTTTTTGGGGCTGTAGCTCATCTGGGAGAGCACCTGATTTGCACTCAGGAGGTAGCGAGTTCGATCCTCGTCAGCTCCACCATTAAATTTGAAACTTCCCCCATTTCTTTGCCCATTAGGGTATGATAGAAATGGGGGTTTTTGTTATGAAATATACATTAAAAGAAAAGCTTCGCTTTGTGAAGCTTCACATCGAAGAGAACGTACCAATTTATGAAATCGAAAGAAAATATGGTTTTCGCGCGGATGCATTGAAATATTTTTGTCGATTATATAAAGTACATGGAGAAAAAGCTTTTCAAAAAGAAGAAGGAACACGACAAGAATATAGTCGTGAAATGAAATTAAAAGCTATTAAAGAGCATTTTGAAAAAGGTAGATCTCAAAGAGATATAGCCATAGAATTAATGCTTTCAGACCCTAAAATTGTCGGTGATTGGATAACAAAATATAAACAAGAAGGGGAAGAAGGTATTAAGGATACTCATTCTAGAGAAGCATATAAATTACATGATGATAAACTATTAGAAAAAGAATATAAGAAACTTTTAGAGGATTTAGAAAGAACAAAAGCAGAGAATGAATACTTAAAAAAATCATTTCCCCAAGTTCTAGAGAGAAGCAAACAAACAAAGAAAAAGCAAAAATAATAAAGGAACTTCGGGGAAAATATAAACTATCGCTTCTCTTAAAAATAGCTAACATATCGAAACAAGCATACTATTATCAAATAAAGCATTTGAATGATAAGGAAAATAAAGATAAACGATTATATGTTCAAATAAAAAAGATTTACGATGCAAATTATCAAAAATATGGTTCACCACGTATTACAATAGCAATAAACAATCAAATTTATGGAACTTTAGATATTCGCATTAACCATAAACGAATAGAAAGAATAATGGCTAAATACGGATTGAAAGCAAGGCCTAAAAGACGTAAATACATATCATACAAAGGTACAATTGGGAAAACGGCTCCTAATGTATTAAATCGTAATTTTGAAGCGACAGGACCGTATCAGAAGCTCGGCACGGATTTGACAGTATTTATAACTAATTATGGAAAAGTATATTTATCACCGATTATTGATTTTTATACACGAGAAATACTTGCATATGATCTATCTGAAACACCGGATTATCGGCAAATAACAAGAATGTTGGAAAACTTAGAAAATAAGCATAAAGATATGTTATCCGGAGCTATCATACATAGTGATCAAGGCTGGCAATATCAAATGCCAAAATATCGTGAAAAACTAAAAGAATTATCCATAACACAGTCAATGTCAAGAAAGGGAAATTGTTTAGATAATTCACCTACAGAGAATTTTTTTGGCAGAATGAAGGAAGAAATGTTTTATGGAAAAGAACATCTTTATAACAATATGGAATCATTGAAGGCTGCGATAAAAGAATACATCAGTTACTATAATTCAAAACGTATAGTGTTTAAGTTAAAAATGAGTCCAATAGAATATAGAACTAAGCATCAAACAATTTAAATTTATTTCTAATAACTAACAAGTAACAATAACAAAGAGGTAAATATTGTTTTTATGGCGGAAAAAATGACAAAAAAATTTAAATCTCAATGGGTATACCCATTGATTATCTTTCTATAGATATTTTCTGATAAATATCTTTACTTTAGGAGAATCAATCAAAATCTTGTGCTAAAAAGAGATATTTAAAATTGAATTAATAATTTTAGGGGTTAAATAATAATTATCAATTGGCAATTTGATTAAATTAAAAATCAAATTGTCTTTTTCTTTTCTAGAAAGAAGATTAATATAACGGTCATCAATTTTAATAACATTAAAACGTCTGATGAAATCAAATAAATTAGAACAAGAAACTTTATCTTTTAAAATTTTAAGTTCTAAAATTCGCATTAAGAATAATGCAGTGTAACAAATCAAAAAGTGACCATAGATGTTATTTTTGGTTGAAACATAAACAGGTCTAGCAACTAAATTAGTTTTTAAGATTCTAAATGACTCTTCAATTCTCCATAAGTTCTTATAAACTTTGCAAACTTCTTGATCTGGCATGTTTATTTCAGAAGTGATTAACATGTTGTAGCCACAGTATTTTAAATCTTCTTCAATCTTTTCTTGATTCAATAATAGATTGATATTAGATGAATCAACAACTCCATTATCATCAATAGAAGCGAGTTTTATATATTTTGCTAAATCACCTAATTCTTTACGTTTGATACCTGATAAAGATAGAGTATTTAATTTTTCAATTTCTTTATTTATCTCGTAACGATGTTTTTCTTCTAGTTGCTTAGACCAATAAACTATTCTTTTTTGTTTAGTTTTAAAAGAAATTTTTTGATTGTTTTCATCGATAAAAGAATAATCAAAAACATCAATGCAAGATTTAACTTTAAAAATTACTTCTCCGTTTTCTTTGGTCTCTAGATATTGATTTTGAATATCAATCCACTTCTTTTCTTTTTCACTTAACTTCTTAATTGAATGTGAATAAATATATCCATCTTGCGAAACTAAAGCTTCATAAATGTTTTTGCTACAGTTTAAGCCTTTATCCGCGACTTGAATGGTTTTACCTTTAACATTGTTTGATTCTTTCATCTTGTTGATAATTTTTCTAATCTCTGGTTTTTCTGATTGATTACCAGGATACATATGCATTGATAAAGGAATTTGTTCTTCATCTAGTAATAAAGCCATTCCAATAATTGGCTCTTTTCTGTTCTCTTTAGATGGACCTTTTTGCTTGTCTTCAAAAGGTTTATCAATTTCAAAATAATAATTAGTACAATCAAAATAAAGATTATTAGTTTTACGACGATATTTCTTTTTATAATGATAGTTTAATATTTCAATAATATTTTCATACCTACTTCCAAGAATAGATAATCCATCTAATATTTGATCATAACTTAAATGGTATTCTTCAATCAGATTAGGAATAACGTCTTCGTACGATTTATATTTAGAAACAGGAGAAACAATTCTAGCTGCGATTAAACTATTAAAGACATCATAAAGAGAATATTTCATCTTTTGACCAAAGGTTAAATAAGAAAAATCATTTTCAATATCTAATTTTTTTAGAATTGAAAGAGGTAAAAGATATCCTAAATTCTTAATTGGAGAAACGTTATCAATCTTCTTGATTTGATTATCTTTTCTTTCTTTTTCCATATTGTTAACTAATTCTTTGGCATAAGAAAGAGGATCAATAATACCTTGTTTAATTAAATCATCATGATAACCAATCACTTTAATTGATTTTTGGGTAGTATATCCTTTTTCAGGGTTATGAACACCTTCATAAACTTGATAATAAATGCCTTTTTTAGTTAACGATTTCTTTAAAAAATAACTCATAACATCACCTATAGATATAATAGCACAAGAAAGCACAAGATAAAACATATATTTAAACATCTTGTCAAATTACTAAAATAAAAAATACCTATTTATTAATAAATAGGTAAATCTTTGATTTATATTTTTATCTCCTAATTTTTTCTAGTGCTAAATCCTAAAAACGGGA
>CALVKD010000011.1 GCA_944332525.1 uncultured Bacilli bacterium
ATCGTCATTAGTAATATTTAAAGAAGATATGATAAAATCATTACTGATCATATATGGATCATCTCCTTTCTAAATCCAGCATCTATCCTAAGCTAGATTATAGAAGGAGATTTTCTTTTTAAAAGGGCACCCCACCAGAAATCAGAGCGTATCCCCAACCCCCTTAAAAATCAGAAGGCCGAAATCCTAGGCTACAAGATTGCTCCTAACGAATCCTCTGAAATCTGGAAAGAACTTTTGGAAGATCTTAGATCCAGAGGGATGGAACGTGTTTCTTTGTTTTGCACAGACGGTTTATCTGGAATGGAAAATGTAATAAGCGAGTCCTTTCCAGCATCCAGGATCCAAAGATGCTTGGTCCATATCCAAAGAAATTTATGTGCCAAGGCAAGGGTCTCTGACCGAAAAGAAGTGGCCAATGACTTCAAAGACGTTTATCGCTCCAAACCAAAAGACGAAGCATCAAGCGCTTTTGATCAGTTTATCAAAAAATGGAAACACAAATATCCATCAATGGTAAAAAGCCTAAGCAACAATGAGAATCTGTTCACATTCTATGACTACCCTGAATGCGTTAGGCAAACGATCTATTCTACGAATCTGATAGAGGCAAATAACAAGCAGCTTAAGCGTAGCTTCAAAAAGAAGGAGCAGTTTCCAACGGAGCAATCGGAAGAGAAGTATCTAGTTATCCAATTTAATCGATACAACGAGAAAAATATGAACCATATACATCGAGGATTTGGACAAACGACAAGAGAAGACTGGTTTAAGGACTAATTGAATTGGCTAGGGATATAACTTTTACACATAAAGGTTGACGCTACCCCATATTGTGAATTTTTACAAGTAGCATGTCTATAAATACAATACAATAATATTCATCACTTAAACTTATTAAAACCACATGATTATCGTTTTGATAGAATATGCAGGAAATTCACTTAATTATAAAAATAAATCTTATTAAAGCATCATTATGGTTTTGAGTTGAAACGATGAATATGTAAAAAGTTGCATAAATGTGGGTAATTGTTTAGCTTCTATAATGTCAATTATCAGAAGCTGAGCATTATTTACTTGACATATGATAAATTTGTTCACATAAATAAATACAAAAAAAGTGTCATGACAGTTATTTGTTGTTTTACTTCTATGCTTGAAAGCGACGTGAAAATCAGCAAAAAGAGCACCGCACACAATATTTAAAATAACTTTATCACTGCATTTTTCATACTGATTGTTTTTTAAATGAAATATATAAGGAAAAAATAATAATAAATTTTTATTGACACGCACCGTTTTCATTACCGTGCTAATATCATTTTCAACTCCTTGCCGTTTTATATTCTTAACGACTATGTTACCTATATCCCTCGAATTTAGGTTTCGAAAAGCAGCGTGAATTCGTGTAACTTCCATCCGACCTGTTTTATTATCAATGTAATTATAAATTGTTCCCTGATCAACTACAGTTTTCATAGAATACAAATTTTTAGCTTGAAGAGAAGTTTTGCTTGCCAATAATTTAAAATCAATTTCATAATTGTCGTTAATAGCATCGCATTCACCATTCGATTATGAAATTGGTCTCATGAATTTTCCCGGATATTTGTTTAAAAACCATGTAGATTTATTAAGCAACTCTAATAAATATAGTTCATAGTTGCATTTTTCTTCTCCTTTGACAAAATTGTTGATAACAAAGCCGCCGGCAAGTCAGTGATTATTATTTCTTTTTTTAAATCATCATTCATACCCACCTAATTGTAGTTCGATAATAAGCTTTTTGCAATTGTGATTACAAATTACAATAATCTAATTATTAAATTCAAGACGCTATCAATAAGCTTTTGAAAAGTAAAACTGTTGCCTGTAGAACTTAAAGGCAATTTTAACTCTTTTATTTTGATAGCAATTGTTTAATTTTATCTTTTAATTTATTCTTTCTATTATTTTTAATATCTCTTCTCAAAATAGAAATAATTTCATCTATGGTTTTGCTTTGTGTTTCATATTCTATATAATATTTTTCAGCTACTTTTAATAATAATTCGCTATAATCAAAATCAAATTTTAAGAATTCCAATAATGATTGCCAATATAAAGACATATAATGTAAATCTATACAGAAAAAATGTAATTTTCCTTCTAATTCCTTTGCAGAACTGGTATCGCCTGATTTGTATTTTATGTATAATTCTTTAATTTCACGATAAACATTTTTCAGGTTTGGAATCCTATTTTTTATGTTGTTTACTATATTTAAGAGTTTAAAGTTTAAGTTAATAAAAAAACAAGATTCCACAGAGTCGATGAGAATATTATTATTCTCTCGTGTAAAGCAACAAACTATTGATTCTATTGTTACATTATTTTTTTCATAAAAATTAATTAACGGAAATAAATCTTCTTTTTTGTCAATATTATCATTGTTGATCTTTTTCGTTTTTGGAATCGTGCTTTTAATTTTGGAATAGTTATTTATTCCGAGAAAAATGTCTTGCATAATTTCGTTGCACCTAAAATCTTTTTTTAACATTTTTTTACTATATTTAACTTGAACTAGATATATGATAATAACAGCAAGGATACTGCATAAAGTACCACTAAAATATGTATTTGAAAATAAGGATGTAACAAAATCAAAAATTATATTAGAATTGCTATAGGTAAATACTATATTTTTGATATTGAAGAACAAAATGTAGGTTATTATAGATGCCAACGCAATAAACAATGCTTTCTTAAATAATAGTCTATTCATTTTAAACCTCCGTTTTTATTGTAATAATTGTTGCGCCTCTATTCTATTATGAAGTTAATCATTTTTGAGATGATAGCTTAGTGTAGACCTTGGGAAGAATACGATAAAAGAGATCCTTTGAATGTTTATGGATTAACTAAAGCTAAGGGCGAAGAGTTTGTCGAAGATTATAAAAAACATTTTATCATCCGTATCGCTTGGGTGTTTGGCAAGAATGGCAATAATTTTATTAAGACCATGTTGCGTCTAGGTAAGGAAAGAGATACTGTCAGTGTCGTAAATGATCAGATAGGATTGCCGACATATACCTATGATCTGGCAAGACTTGTAGTTGATATGATCCAAACTGATAAATATGGTATTTATCATGCGACTAATTCTGGTGAATTTATAAGCTGGTATGATTTCGCTAAAGAGATATTCAAAC
>CALVKD010000012.1 GCA_944332525.1 uncultured Bacilli bacterium
TTTTTTTTATAAAAATATTACTTTACATATGTATTTATCGATAAAAGATTGTAGCTAACTAGAAAGGGCTTACATTCGCTCTTGCAATAACGCTTCTTCTTTAGTAATATAGTAATGCTGCTTAAGAAAGGAAGATAATATGGAGGAATTCACCTTAAAATATTTTAATCAAACAAAAGTATTTAATCACGAAGTAAAATTAATTGATCTCTTACCAGATCAAGATAAGAAAAAGTATTTCTGCGCGAAAGTTAATAATCATTTGCATGAATTAAATTATACAGTCTTTTATGATGCTGATATTGAATTTATCGATATTAGCGATGAAGAGGGAATGTATGTTTACGAAGCGACGCTTCGCTACCTTCTAGCGATGGCTTTATATGAATTAAATAAAGATATCGATTTAAAGATATCTTACTACGAATCGCGTTCACTTTTCGGAATAATCTTAAATAACGATATTATTGTCGATGATAAATTTATCGTCGCTTTAAATAATAAGATGCGGGAAATTGTTAAAAATGATTATCCATTAAATAAAAAGATTGTACCGAATGAAGAAGCTAAAGAAATCTATCAAAAGTTTAATATGGAAGATAAAATTGAACTTTTAAAATATCGTCCGGAGAAGACCGTCCACTTCTATGAATGCAATGGCTATTATAATTATATGTATGGATATATGGTGCCAAGCATTGGCTACATCAATAAGTGGAAAATTCTCTATCACGATGAACATGGATTTTTAGTGTTCTATCCGCGTTATGAAACTAACGGAGAAATCCCTCAATATAATCCATCTCCGCGTTATTCTAAGACCCTTGATGATTCTTATGAATGGGCAAAAATGGTTTCAACTGATACGGTTACTAAGGTTAATCACCATGTCGAAGAAAGCGGAGAAGTCGATTTTATCAATCTCTGTGAAGCTCATCATAACAATATGCTTTCTGATTTAGGAAGAGAAATTAAAAGAAGAATTAATGAGTTAAGGTTAATCTGTATTGCCGGACCATCATCTTCTGGTAAAACAACCTTTGCTAATCGCTTAAAAAGCGAACTTCTCTCATATGGAATTCGCCCAATCCGTATATCATTAGATGATTATTATTTAACTAAAGAGCAAGTACCTCTCGATGAATTCGGTAATCCGGATTTAGAAGATCTCAACGCTTTAGATGTTCCATTGTTTAATGAGAATATGGCTGCGTTAATTCGCGGGGAAACCGTCACAATTCCGCATTATAACTTTAAGACTAATAAAAGAGAAGATGGACCAACTTATAAATTATCATCTGATCAGTTAATTATCATTGAAGGAATTCACGCGTTAAATGAAAAATTGACTTATAAAATTCCAAAACATCAAAAGTATAAAATCTATATTTGCCCGCAGGAACAGATTAATCTTGATAACCATAACCCGGTTAGCTTAACTAATTTGCGTTTAATTAGAAGATTAGTTAGAGATTATAAGTTCCGGAATTCTTCACCTGAAGAAACCTTAAGCATGTGGCCAAGTGTCCGCCGGGGCGAATTTAAATGGATTTATGATACTCAAGAAGATGCTGATTTTGTTTTTAACTCTTTGCTCTTCTATGAACACTGCGTCTTAAAAGATGATGCCTTAGCGATTTTACGGCAAGTAAATAAAGATTCGCCTTACTATATTCAGGCGAATCGCTTAATTAAATACTTAAAATATTTCGTGGTGATGGATGACCGCTGGGTACCATGTAATTCTATCTTACAAGAGTTTATCGGACATTCTTGCTATCAGGACGTTAAATAATTATTTAACGTCTTTTTTATATGGCTTAGAAGTGTTTTTACTTGAAGCTGCGATTAATTTATTAAGAATATCGCTTTCTCTTTGTAAGATGCTTTTTACAATCTCTAAATAGAGCTTACGCATGCTTAGATAGCCGTTATTATCTAATGTTGAGTAATTAGTAATTAAAAGTTTAGTGAAGAGGCTTTCTAAACGGATAAAGGTTTCATAGCTTCTTACTAAAGTTAATTCCTTAAAGAATTTTTTGTTAGAAAAAATTAATAGAGGTGAAGAATGAGCGACCTCGCTCGACATTTCATAATCTTTAGAATAGCGGTTGAGGTTAGCGATTAATTCTAGTCCGTTCCGGAAATTTAGCTTAAAATCCGGATAGGAATCAATATCTTTTAAAGAATATAACCAGCCGTATTCGATATATTTTTTCATATCTTTACTCTTTAAATCATGTTCTTTCATATGCATTTTTAAATCGTCGATGACTCTTTGCTGTTCATCTTTATCTTCAAAGGTATTTCTGAAAGCATTGTTATAGACGATATGTTGGAGATAAACCGGGATTAGATAAGGATTATTAGCCATAATCGCGATAATGCATTCTAATTCATGAATAGTCCGCCAGTTGGCAAAGGCTTCGGTTTCAAACCCATTAGATAAAAGGTAATTTAATGATTTAAACATTAAAAAGACCTTACTAAACATATTGATTAAAATATTATCTTCATTATTAACTTTTTTAATCGCATCAATGCGGTTAAGAATAAAATTTACATATAATTCAATAGTTGAAATAATCGGGGAAGATTCGCTAATTAAGGAAACTGGATGATACGGGGTCATTTCGCAGAAAACGATTTTATCAGTTAAAATTTTTGTTAATTGCTTACGGAAATCAGCGTTGCTTAAAAGTTTTTTAGCTTCAACAGGATCTTTACTCGGATTAAGAAAAAGATACTCATCGCGGAGATATTCAAGAATTGATTGCTGCTCAATAATTAATCTTAAAGAATTATGAAAAAGCTTTAATAATTCTTGATTAACATTATGAAAAATTTCAAAGAAATAGTCTTCTAATTCTTCGCTGGCAATATTTAATGTTTTATATAGAGCGTGGAATTGAGCTTTATTTATCAGAGTGAATTCGTTTGGCATTTATTTTCCTCCCTTTGACTGATGAAGTGAATGCTTCCATTACCTTCTCATCAAAATCTGCTGGAAAATATACTTCTTCGCAGAATGGGAGGTAAAAACGATTATTTTTAGTTAAAGAGGCATCCATGATTAATACATAATCGCCGAGATTATCATCTAAAGCGAGTTTAATTAAATCAATGGTTGTTAGATTGTTATTTAAAGTTATTTCTTTAGCAGGCAATGTTTGATAAAAATTTGGAAAAGTAACTAAATATGAAGCTTTATCTAAATCTTTAAAATTGACCTTAACAATAATTTGATCACTAGCTACGTATGATACATCAAGATTTTTATAAAAATAACAAACTCGAAAATTATTATTAAAGGCATCAAAAACCTGATTATAGATTTCTTTATTAACTAAGGATGGATTGATAAATAATTTTGTGAATGGAAGATATCCGTCTTTTAAGAGATTTAATGTTTCTTCATCATTATTAAGCAATAAATAAAAAGAGTGAAGAATATCATCTCTTTTGTTATTTAACGCTTGATAAACGATTTTTTTATCTTCGGAAAAAAGATCTTCAAGATTTTTAAGTATAGGATTCATACTTTAATTTTAACATATATTTAATAATTTATAAACCTAGTTTGTTTTCTAAAGAAAAATAAGATAATATAATATAAATATATGGACATTGATTCGTTTATAGAAACTTTAAATTATTTACCTGCTGAAGAACGTCATAAATTAAGTGAGAGCCTAAAGCAAGAACAAGTTTATGAAGCTTTAGCTTTTGATGAAGAAAAAATTACAAAGGAAAAATTAAAAGAAATCTATCCTTTTTTAGAAGATCATCCATTTATTGATAATGTTTTGCTTTATGATAAAAGGCAGCATCAACTCGGTAAGAGCTTGCTTTTTGAAGCTGGGGCCTTTTATCTTTTTGAGCCATGCTCGCCGCTTGTAAGTTATTTTTTAAATCCTGCTGAAGATGATTTAGTCTTAGATTTAGCCGCGGCTCCAGGGGGAAAGAGTATAGAAGCCTCATTTTTAATGCATAATAAAGGTTTGATAGTTTCTAATGAAATTAGCCGGGAAAGATGTTTAACTTTATCTTCCAATAGCGAAAAATATGGAAGAGTTAATATGCTTATTATCAACGAAGATAGTGAGACTTTAGAAAAAAGGTTTGATGATACGTTTTCTAAAATAATTCTCGACGCTCCATGCTCAGGATCAGGAATGTTTAGAAAAGAAAACAAAATGCTTGATGATTGGTCTTTAGAAAAGGTAAAAAGGCTTTCATCTCTGCAAAAAGAGTTAATTCTTCGCGCTTATTCAATGTTAAAAGAAGGTGGAGAGATGGTTTATTCTACCTGTTCATATTCTTATGAAGAGGATGAAGAGGTGATTTCTTATCTCTTAGCTAATAGTGATGCAGAATTAATTTCTCTTCCGCATATTGAAGGTGAATACCGCAGCGACTTAAAGGAAGCTATCCATCTACTTCCGCATCGTTATCACGGTGAAGGACACTTTATCGCAAAAATTAGAAAACCGGGAACATTGATTAAAGAATATCCATACCTTAAAGGAAATGGCAAATTACCGTATGAAGGAAATATTCACTATCAAGTAATCAAACAAGAGGATAATTATTATTTTCTGAGTCACTTGGTCGATGTTAAAAAACTACACGTTCTCCGCTATGGAGTTAAAATTGGTAGATATGACTCAAAGCGAGGAATGATTTATGATCATAACTTTGGTAGATACGATTTTGATTTGCTTGAAAGAGTAGAATTAAATGAAAAGCAAACATTAGATTATATCTATGGCTTAACGGTTAATGAAGATGTTTCTGATGGTTACAAATTATTAACTTATCACCATATTCCGTTTGCTATTGGAAAAGTTAGTAAAGGTGTAATTAAAAATCATTATCCGAAAGGATTAAGAAAAAAGATTGCATGAAAAAACCAGTTCTCTGAACTGCTCCTTGTCAAGTAGACAGGAAAAAGTATAAAAATAATTAATTAAAAGTAAATATAATTTGAATAGGAATGATATCTCATAAAATTAGGTGTCATTCCTTTTAAATTGCTTTGAAGTCT
>CALVKD010000013.1 GCA_944332525.1 uncultured Bacilli bacterium
TAGACTAAGAAAGAAATAAAGAAGAGAATAGCCTCAAAAGGAGGCTATTTTAAATGCAAAACAATAAATATCCAGAAGTATTCAAAATTGAAATGGTAAAAAGATACTTAAATGGAGAGAAACAAAAAGATATATGCGAAGAGCAAGGCATATGTAAGTCTACATTATGGGGATGGACACAAAAATATTCTCATAAAATATTAGATATGTGGAAAGTTCAAGAAAAAGATATCGAAGAAACAGAGGATTTTGTAGATATACGAAGAGCGAGCGAGAAGGTAATAAATTCAAGCGTAGTAAAGCAAAGTAAAGATATTGTAAGGATATTTATAAACGGATACTGCGTACTATGTAATATCGATAATTTAGAAAGGGTAATGAAGGTAATAAATAATGGTTGAGTTAAACAATATAGATCATATTTATTTGTATCCAGGGACGACTGATTTAAGGAAGGGGAGAAACGCTTTAAGACATATGTCACTTGAGATAGCGAAAGAGGATCACGAGCATAAGTTATTTTTGTTTTGTAACAGGAAGAATAAATTGATAAAGATATACGAAAAAGATGAAACAGGGGTATGGGTATATATACGTTCGTTAGATGAATCGAGATTTGGATGGCCTAATAATATTAAAGAAGCAAAAGAGATAAATAAGAGTCAAATAGAATGGTTATTAAATGGATTAAAGTTCATCAAATTCGAGGAAAATAACAATAAAGAAAAGGTGTATTTTTAAAGGGGAAACAGCCTGAAAAAACTTAATAAATATTATTAAAATTGGTGATTTATATCACCTTTTTTGATATAATATTAAAGTGAAAAAAGAAATAGATTTTAATCAAATTAGCAAAGAAGAATTAATAAAATTATATCTCAAAAAAATAGAGGCTTATGATGAATTAGAGGCCAAATTTTATGAACTCGAGAAAGAGAAAAATGAAGCTCTCAAGAAGATAGAGCAATATGAGATGAAGTTAAAAATATCTCAATATAGGAAATTTGGAAGGAAGGCAGAGACGAAGATTGGCGAGAAGATAGAAGAGACTGTTTTTAACGAAGCCGAGAAAGAGATTGAAGAAGAAAAAAAGGAAGTTAAGAAAAGCGGAAGGAAAAAAGGAAGTCAAAACTTTGATAAAGAATATTTAGAAGCTCACGTAGTAGAAACGATTTATTTAGAGCCAGAAGGAATAGAGAAGCTTAAAGAGGAAGAAGAGCTAATCGAATTAGAATCCGATGTATTTTATAAAACAAAGGTTGTACCTGAAAGAATTGAAGTAATAAAGATAATAAAGAAGAAATATTACAATAAGAATAATAACGAATTTTATCAAGGGATAAATGATGATCCATTCCCACATTCCATCTGCAGCGCGGATTTAGCGACCGACATAATGATTAAGAAGTTTATGTATGGATTACCATATTATCGACAATCGGAAGTTATAATTAATGATGGCTTATATATATCGCGACAAAATTTATGTAACTATCAGCTTCGCGCGACTTCAATATTAGAACCGATGTATGAATACTTAAAGAAGCTATTAATTAATACATCGACAAAAGTAATATATGCTGATGAGACGACATTAAGAGTAATAGAATCAGATAAGAGTAAATGTTATGCTTGGGTTTATTCAACTGGTTTTTATGATCATCCAATATATATTTATGACTTTAGAGAAAGTAGAACAAGAGAGAATGTGATAAAGTTTTTAGATGGGTTTAACGGATATTTAGTAACGGATAAATATGGAGGATATAGTAAACTAGAAGGAATCGATAATGCATATTGTTGGGTGCACGTGAGAAGGAATTTCAATGATATACTTCAAACAATAAATAAAGACTTATGGCCTAGCAGCGTTTCCTATAAGATAGTAAGACTGATAGATGAGCTGTTTAAAAAAGAAGCTGAATTTAAAAAGCGAAAGTTAGGTCCAAATAGAATTCAAGAAGAAAGAAACAAAGATGAATACTTAAAATCCTTAAATGAAATCTTCACAATTTTGCATAATACTGAACCTGAGAAAGGATCATTATTAGAAAGTGCATATAATTACATTTTAAAAGATGAAGATAGCTTCAAAACATTCTTAAAAGATGGTCATATAGAACTAAGTAATAATATTTCCGAGAGAGCGGTTAAACCATTTGTGATTGATAGGAAGAACTTCTTATTTTCGAATACAATTGAAGGAGCAAGAAGCAGCCTTATCTTCTTTTCCTTACAGCAAACAGCTAGATCAAATGGATTAAATCCTTATGAATACATTCGAGATTTAATAAATATCTTATATAAAGATTCTTCAAAAGAGACTTTAAATAAATTATTGCCTTGGAATTATTCAGATAATATTTCAAAATTCATAAGAAAATAACGGATCAAAGTCCGTTATTTTTAATATGGTTTATCTTTGACGCTTACATCTTAATGGCATCGGTACAGAAAAAGATGAGAAATAGGCAATTAAAAATTTGGAGATTGCTGTTAAAAATAATATCGACGATGCGATGGTTAGTCTTGGTAAGTATTACATTGATAATACAGACGAAGATGGCAAATTGATTGCGAGAGGTATTAAATTATATAAAAAAGCGGAAAAACTTGGAAATATTGATTCCAGTTATAATTTAGGTTGGGTATATGAATATCTATTATTTGATGGACAAAAAGCGGCTAATTATTATAAAAAGGCTACTCGAGCTGGAAGATATGATGCTTATTGGAATATTGCTTCACTTTATTATGACGGACAATTATTGCCGAAAAATAAAAAATTAGCCCTTCATTATTATCAAGAAGGAGCTAAACATGGTGACGAATCATCATACTCGAGTTTAGGTATAATGTACTATAATGGAGAAAGAACACCTAAAAACAAAGAGTTAGCTTTTGAATGTTTTAAAAAAGCCGCAAAAAAAGGCAATGAGGTTGCATATGTTAATTTAGCTCGCTTTTATTTAAAAGGAGAAGTTGTAAAAAGAAATCCTAACAGAGCATATGAATTGTATTTAAAGGTAGCCGATACAATGAAAGAGGCTTGTTTTAACTTAGCTTTAATGAGCATTGACGGAATAGGCTGCGAGAAGGATATTGATAAAGCCATTAGCTATTATGAAAAAACATCTATGATGGGCGATACGGAAGCAATGCTCGCTTTAGGAAATCTTTACGATGAAGGTAAAGAAGTTGCTAAAGATAAATTAAAAGCTCTTCATTACTATCAAATGGCCGCGGATAAAGATGATTCACATGGATCTTATAATGCTGGAAGACTCTTGCTTGAACAGGACATAAATAATGTTCAAGAAGCGCTTTATTATTTAGAAATTGCTTCAGAAAAAGGTATAGGGATGGCTTCTTTAACAATAAGTAATCTTTATTATTATGGTGTTGGTATTCAAAAAGATATTGATTAAGCTATAGATTATTGCAAATTAGCGATTGAGCAAGGAACTAACGAAGGATATAACAATTTAGGTTTAATCTATTCTGGAAGAAGTTTTTCGGGATTTGACTATCAAAAGGCCTTTTCTTTCTTTGAAGAAGGAGTAAAAAGACAAGTCTATCTAGCTTACTACAATTTAGGAATACTTTATGAATATGGTTTAGGCGTTTATAAAGATTACAAAAAAGCAGTTGAATTATTTCAAATTGCTGCTGAACATGGTGTAAATCAAGCTATCGGTGCCTTAATTAGAGCTGTCAAGGAGTATAAAGATAATCAACCGACGGCATAAGAGCGTGTTTAAATTTGCTATTATAACTTGAATTTGCCGTTTGCCGATAATATAATCAATAACATTGTCAAAGGGTTTTATTTATGAAAAAAAGTAAGAAAAGAATATCTCCAACCTTATTATTTTTGATATTGTTTGGGATTGTTAGCTTATTCTCTGATATGACACATGAAGGCGCAGCGAGCATTCAAGGCGCTTATTTAACATTGATTGGTGCATCAGCTAGCGCGATTGGATTTGTTTCTGGATTGGGTGAATTAATTGGATATTCTCTCCGTTATGTGTTTGGAAAAATTACTGATAAAACAAAGAAGTATTGGCCGATGACCATCATCGGCTATTTAATTGATATTTTAGCTGTACCCCTCTTAGCTTTTGTCGGGCGTAACGGCTGGCTTTTTGCCTGCGCATTATTGTTAATTCAAAGAATGGGTAAAGCGGTTAAAAAGCCAGCTAAAGATACAATTATGTCGTTTGCGGCGAGCCAAGAGCAAGTTGGTAGAAGCTTTGGTATTCAAGAGATGCTAGATCAAATCGGAGCTTTTCTGGGACCATTATTACTTTATTTAGTAATGTTATTTAAATTTGGAAATGATGATTTTGAAATGTATTCAATTTGCTTTTTAATCTTATCAATTCCAGCATTGATAACCATAGTCTTATTATTTTTGACTAAGAAAAAATTTCCTAATCCTGATCAGTTTGAACCAGAGCCAAAAGAATATATTCCATTTAAAATAAAAAAAAGTTTTATTTTTTATATTGTTGGAATTAGTATTTTTGCCTTTGGGTTTATTGATTATTCCTTAGTGGCGATGCACATCACAAGAACATATATTGGTGATAGCTTTATAACACTTGAAAATTTGCCTTTAATTTATTCAATGGCGATGGTTGTCGATGCGTTTGCTGCGATTATTTTTGGCAAACTTTATGATAAGTTCGGTATTTTTTCATTAGTGATTGCATCTATTTTGTCAGCAAGCTTTGCTATTTTCATTTTTGCTTTTAATTCTTTGCCACTTTTGATGATTGGTATCGCGATGTGGGGAATCGGCATGGGCGCGCAGGAATCAATTTTAAAAGCTGTCGTCACCGATTTAGTACCAAAGTATTGCCGGGCGACCGGATATGGTATTTTTGAATGTTCATTCGGTATTTTTTGGTTTATCGGCAGTACAGTTTTAGGCATTCTTTATGATCATTCAATAACTGTGATGATTGTTGTTTCAACTGTTTCACAATTAATAGCTATACCATTTTATATTATTTCTTATCAGCGAAATAAGTTATCAATTGAGGAAAATAAAAAGCATTAAAGCTCCAAACTTTAATGCCTTTTATTTTAAATGTTTTTCTTTTAATGTATTTAGATCATTATCGAGTTCATCTATTTCTTCGTTAAATGTTGAATAGCGTTCAGCTGATAGAAGATTTTTAAATAGCATCCCGAGGACAAAGAGATTAATTAATGCCGCAATAGTTACTGAATCCTCTCCAAAAACATCGATAAAGTAATGTCCACTTAGATAGTGATAGTATGCGATAGCGGACGATATTTGCATCAATATTATGAGGTAATATTGCTTTTTGTTAACCAAACAATAAAGAAGGATGCTCACATCAATAATATAGAAATATCTTTCATGCATGTGCGGTAAGAAAAACGGCATAAGCATGGTTAGAAAGACAAAAATATTAATAACTGTTAATGAATTAATCTTGATTTTTCTTAAGACGATAATGGCCATAAATAGACCAACCATTGTCAAAGCAAATATTGTTGAAGCTTTATTGACGATATCAATCTGTGGAAGATTGATAAATTTCCAAATATTCGCGCAACCAAGAGTTAAATCTTTATAGCCGTTTAATTGATTGGTTATATAGTTGAATGGTTGAGAAAATGGTGCTCCAATAATGTATGATGGGATAAATGTGATGAATAGGCCGATAAAGATAAACGGAATAGCCGATAGCTTCATTTTTCTTTTAACTATCATTAAGACAAAAAACGGAATGACAAAGGTTGCTTGAAGCTTTAGTCCAAGACCTATTCCAAGAATGAACAAGGAAAGGTAGTCATGTTTTTTCAAAAATAAATAGAGAGCAGTTAAACAGAAAAAACTATAAAGAGTATCGCAGTTTCCCCAAACGGAAGAATTAATAATCTGCACCGGTAATAAAATCATAATTAAGTAGCCGATTAATGAAACTGTTTTACTAAGTTTAAGTTGCCTAAGGATTTTATAAATAATAAAAGCGATTAGTACATCAGAGATAAAATATAGCGTTTTGACTTCATATATCCAAGAAAGTGGATAAGTAAAACTTCCATACGTTAATGTTTTAGCTGATGTTGGTAATAATGTTAGCAAAGCTATAAAAAACATATATAGAGGAGAATAATCGCTTTGCACCTGATAAAAGGAAGTAAAACCAACGCTTTTTATCTGCGACATCCAATTCATGATATATCCTTGAAAATCATTAGTTTGATATTCAGCGAGAAGATAACGAATTGCTAATGCTAAGACAGTAATTAATAATGCAGCAATTAAATGGATATGTTTATAGAAAAACTTTAAAATAATAATCCCTGTCTTTTGATAATAGTAGGAAAATTTATTCCAAATATTTTGAATTTTTTCTTTCATAATAAATTAATACCTAATTGTTCTAATTTATGTATATCTTCTTCTGGCCATAACGAGCATTGAACTTCACCGACATGGGCTTTTTCTAAAAAGAAAAGGCATAATCGAGACTGACCAATTCCTCCTCCGATAGTTAAAGGCAAACGGTTATTTAAAATATCTTGATGATATGGAGAATTCAATTTAAATTCTTCGTGTTTAGCTTTAATTTGTTTAAGAAGGGATTCAGCGTTCACCCTAATTCCCATAGATGATAATTCTAATGGAGCATCAAGAATTTCATCAAAAACTAAGATATCACCATTTAATTCCCAGTCATCATAATCAGCAGCTCTTCCATCATGCGGTAATCCGTCTTTCAATGGTATTCCAATGTGATAGATAAAGGCTGCGCGATAAGCTTTTAAAAACTGATACTCTCTTTCCCTTCTTGATAAGGAAGGATACTTGTCTTCTAGTTCTTCGCTAGAAATAAAGGTTATATAAGGCGGTAATTTTTTTGATAATTGAGGATATTTTGCATTGATAATTTTTTCGATATGTAACAAAACTTGATAGATTTGATTAACCGTAATGAATAGATAATCAAGATTTCTTTGCTCAAGTGAAATTACTTTTTCCCAATCCCATTGATCAACATATATTGAATGAATATTATCGATCAATTCATCGCGTCTAATCGCATTCATGTCAGTATATAAACCTTCATTAACGGTAAAAGAATATTTTTTTAGAGCATTCCTTTTCCATTTTGCCAGCGATTGAACAATTTCAAAAGTCCCGGAAAAATTATTAACATTAAAACTTACTGGTCTTTCTGATCCATTTAAGTCATCGTTTAATCCGGTTTCTTTAAGAACAAATAATGGAGCAGAAACTCTTTTTAAATTAAGTTCTTTTCCTAATTCTTCCTCAAAATGATCTTTAAGAAATTTAATCGCGACAAAAGTCTCGCTTAAAGATAATTTGCTATTATAATCTTTAATATCAAAAATCATAAAATCCCCCTTTATCATTTGTTTTATGATAGATAATCAAAGAGTTTTTTTCAATAAAAGGGCACTGATTAATTTATTTTTAAATTTGCGAACAACTTATAAGTAGTTGACCATAATTTTGAAAATTGCATTGCAAGTTTATTTTTTGTGATATAATAAAGAAAAAATAGGGAGGACTTAATATGTCTAAGAAAAAATCAGGCAGCTTCTTCGGAAGCATTTTGGCACTTGTTGCTATTGTTTTAGGAGTAGTTGCAGTCTTATTATTCGCGTTATTGCCAATGATGAAGTTGACAATTGATTTTGGTGACCTTGGATCAGGTGAAGCGACGATTGGTGGCTTCGGTATGATTTTCGGAGGAACAGCTACCGTTGCATCGGGAGAAGATTCTGAAGCGATTGAAGGACTTGCCGCAAATACGATGGCAATAGTTGCGTTTATTGTTGCTGTGCTCGGCATAGTCGCATTAGTTGTTGGATTATTAATGAAGAACAAAATTGCAAAAGGTGTTGGCGGATTAGTTTTAGCAGTTGGCGGCGTCTTAATGTTCTGTGTTCTTGATTCTTCACTTCAAGCTATCTTTGCTGGTATTGGCGGAATGAAACCTGGTGATTTTGGCTATGATACAGCTTTAGCTGCTTTCAAAGAAATTGCTAATCCATCGTTAGGAATCGGAGCAATTATCGGCGGTGTTGCTGGAGTTCTTGGCGGTGTTGCCGGCGTCGGCGGAGCACTTTTAAAATAATAAATACTAAATCATAATAACGAATAATAAAAAAATGTCACTTTGATATGATCCTTCTAAAGTAGACAAAGAAAATAATTAAAAGCAATATATCCCCTAGGGGATAAGGCGAAAAATTAATTCTCTACTTTAGGAGGATTTTAATATGGGAAGGAAAGCAAAATATAC
>CALVKD010000014.1 GCA_944332525.1 uncultured Bacilli bacterium
CTTGCGCTTTGACTTTCTTACATACATATTTTTTCCTCCTTTGATTTATAGTACTAAAAAAGCACATCAGATTACAAAATCATAATGTGCTTTTTATTTACGAGTCCGTTTTCACCAAACAGGTTCACTTGAGAGGTTTTTATTTTATTTAGATTGATTATCAATCTCTTTTTCTTTATCTTTTTTCTTCTGTAAATAACGCATATATGCCTTATCGATATAACGAGCTATTTTGAAAATAATAAATAGGTATACTAACGCAACAGCGATTAACACTAAGTAATCATAGAATGAAGTAAATCTTTCAAACGGAATAATATTTATACCGAAGACTATCGTTGCAATCCCTAATCCTCTAAACAAAATAATATAGATTACATGTAAATAGAATTTAATCTTGACCATTCCTGTGATTAAGCATAAGGCGTTGTCTGGGAAAATTGGTAGAAGATACATAAACGGAAGATAGACAGTTCCTTTTTCTTGCATGAGATTATAAGCCTCATCATAAGATTTTTCGCCAATTAAGAATTTTATAAACCGCGCGCCTCCAAATCTACCGAGCAAATCCATGCAGATAGAGGAAAGAATCATTCCGCTATAAACGATTAAAAAGCAGCGATAATTTGCTCCAAATAAAGCTATTCCTAGCATAATAAACATTAACGTGACACCGGGGCCAAAACATAATAATGTCGTAATAATTATTTGAAGCAATAAAAAGACGATATAAAGCCATGGGGAATTTTCTAATGAAGCAAAAATTGCCTGATTAAAATGAAATCCTTCATCATACGTTATGACTTTAGTTAACATTAAAATTCCTAATATTATAAAAGACAGAAGAATCAAACACGCGAAGAAAATAGCCAATCTAATTATTTCTTTTTTGTGTTTTTTAAGAAAATTTAACATTTTATTCTCCTATTGACCAAACCCCGTTCACAACATTAATTTTACTATTATAAAAAAATTTCATCAATTGATTCATCACTTCCAGATCCTTTGTTCCAGCTGTTTCATAAAGGGAATGCATCGCAAGCTGAGGCAATCCAATATCCACGGATAGAATCGATAATTGTCTTAAAGATAAATTACCAAGAGTGGATCCCCCGCGAATGTCGCTGCGATTAGTAAATGATTGATATGGCAGATTATGCTTTGTCATTAACGACATTAATAAAGATGAAGATAATCCATCAGTAACATAGCTAAGTGAGGCATTATATTTGATAATAATTCCTTTATTAAGCAAAGCATAATTATCAACATCGGTTATCTCTGGATAGTTAGGATGTTTAGCATGTCCGTTGTCCGCGGAAATCATAAATGAGGAAGCAATCATCTTAAAAAACTTCTTTTCATCTAAACCAAGACCATACGCTAAACGCATTAACGTTACCTTTAAAAAATCACCCGCGGCACCTTGTAATGATGACGATCCGATTTCTTCATTATCAAAAATTGCCATTACATTGATTTTTTCATCATTATGAGAATTAATTAATCCGTTTAATGATGTAAAAACTGATGAGAGATTATCAATACGCGGGCAAGCAAAGAATTCATTTTCTTTTCCAAAAACAACACCGCGTTCATAGTTATAAAGAAATAAATCGTAATTTAAAATCTCTCCGTCTATTTTTAATTCATCCTTGAGAAATTCTTTAAAATTAACCTTATCACCTAAAGAAAATAATGGCTGCAAATCCTTTTGAGGATTAAATTTATATCCGTTATTAACATCACGGTTAAAATGAATGCAAAGAGATGGAATAAGGCAAAGAGGACGGTCGATATAAACAGCCTGGGAGCTGATTTTACCATCTTTTTCAACAATAACGCGGCCACCTAAAGATAATGGTCTATCGAGAAATGAAGACATAATCATCCCTCCATACGGCTCAACATTTAGACTTACATATCCGTTCCCTAAGTGAATTGACTCAGGTTTTAATTTAAATGAAGGTGAATCGCAATGCGAGGCGGCGATTTGAAAAGAAGAATTTTCATTAACTTTTGCGCCAAGAGTGAAGGCGATAAGCGCGCTGCCATTTCTGATAATAAAATATTTTTTTCCTTTTTCAAGGTGATATTCTTCAGTTTCTGATAATTCATTAAATCCATTAGCAATTAATATATTTTTGACATTTTCGACGCAGTTATATGCTGTTGGTGATTGTCTAACAAAATCAATAAAATCATTACTAATCATTTTTACCTGCTTTCTATAAAGTTCTAATAATTTAAATATAATCTTAACGATTATATAAATCATAAACTAACCGCAGATAAAAATGCTATTCAAAATAGTATAATTCAGTAAATCATGTTATACTTTTATTAGGGAAAATTTTTATATGGAAAATAACTTTAAAGTTTCACTTTATATTCAGAATTTGCAAGAGAGATTAAAACATTCTCCTCTTTTGTCTTTTTTTGAATATGCATCGACATATCTTAGACTAACTTCAACTCATTATGATCAAGTTTTTTGCCTACTAAATGAGGGAAAAACACTATTAGTTGGAAACTTAGAATTAACTAATACTACTTTATACCAAGCATTGTTAGAAGCAGAAAATAGAGATAGTCAATCGTTAAAGGTTTCTCTTTATACCGGCGATGATTATAAAGTTCAAAATCGAAAATTCAGCGTTCTTATTAAAGAAAACAACACTTATCTAACCTTTGGTCTTCTTGATTATTTTATCGATAATCATATGAAGATTATCTCTGCTCCGCTTGTTCTATTACCGATTAAAATTGAATATTTAAAAGATCAAGACCATTATCAAATCAGCGCCCTTAACCATGAAGTTTATCTTAATGATTGCTTAGTCGATTATCTTAACAAACATTTCCATATAGACATATCTTATCCAATAGACAATAATTTCTCATTAATTGAATATTTAACATATGTTGCTAGTAAAGTTAGAAACGCCCATTTTTCAGTGAATAACGGCTGCTTTTTCGCATCTCTTAATTTAATGGATTTCTATTTCTATGAGGATTTATTAATTCACCAAGATGAAATATCTTCTTTAGATATTATTAAAACAATCGCTTATTTTAATTCGGAATTCTATCATTTTAATAAGGCAAAAGGTATTCACTTAGATAACAATTATCTGTCTTTATTAGATTTAGATAATGAAGAATATAAAATTCTGAAACGAGTTTCTTTAAGAGAAAATATTTTTATAAGAGCGAATTCAGACGCTAATAAAAATCATATTTTACAAAATATTATTTATCATTACTTATTGAATAATAAAAACATTTTAATAACATATAAAACCGATGAGCAATATCGTAATATTATTGAATGTCTTCAAAATGGTGAATTAAGTAATTTTTATTTAGATTTATCAATTAACAACAGCAAATTACGGTTATTAAATCAATTATCCCCTAGCGAAAAAATCGATATCAGCGAAGATTTGCTCGATCAAGGCAAAATTAACGATATTGTCGATGGATATTATCAAATTAAGAATAGTTATAAACGCTTAATTAATTCAATGAGGATGAATAATGAACCTCTTTCTTTATCGATAAATAGATTATTATTTAACTATTATAATCTTCGGGAATATCCTTTATTAAATATTGAAATTCCTAACATCGATAATTTAAACGAAGAAGGTGTTCAAAAATATTTAGGTTATGTCATTTCTTTATCAAGAAGTGTTGAAAGTTTAAAATGTCCATATCTTGATCATCCTTTTTACGGATTCAACCGACTTGATTTAAAGCAAGAAGATTATCAAAGATTAAGAGAAAAAATCATAACTTTTGATAATGAATTTGCTCCAGCTCGCCGCTCATTTAACTTGTTACATAATATTTATCATTTGCCTATCCCATCGAATATGAAAGAAATGAAATGCATTCTTAATATTCTTTCAGTTATTCCAAAGATTAAACAAATGCCTAATGAGTTACTAAAGCCGATTGACTTTTCCAAAATTATTTCTGCTTTAGCCGATGAAAACAAAGAAATCGAAAGTCTAGAAATGGTTAAAATGAAACTTATTTCTCTTTACGAAAATAAGGTTTTCAACATTGATTTTAAAATGCTAAAAGAAGATTTAGTTAATCGTCCGTTAAAGAGAAAAGTTATCAAGAAATATCTTCCATATTTTTCTAGTTCAGCGAAAATTGATGAAGAAGTTTTAGTTAATGTCAGCATTACTTTAGAAGAATACTACGATTTACAGACCAAAATTGCAAACTTTAAAAACATCAATAACACCTTTAATAGTTACTTAGAAAACGGAAAATATAACACGCAGAAATTAAAAGAAGATTTTGATATCATCAATAAATATTTAACAAATATCGCTTATCTCAAAAACCACAAGAAAGAATATGATGTCAGCTATCTTAAATATTTTAATGATAATAATCTTAAAGAATTGCCGCTTCATAAAAAACGCGCGCAAATCGCTTTTAATCACTTCTTTGACTCTTTAACTTTCTTAAGTGAATATTTTGACAAAAAGAAAATTGATATCATCAATCTCAATCTCGATATTCTTGAAGCGAAAGTCAAAAAGATGGGAAAAGAATTCGCATCGATTAATGATTATCTAGAATTCTATTTAACAGCGTTAAAAGGTGATAAAGTTTTACCAAATCTTTCCCATGAACTATTAACAAAAGGAAGATACGAATCATTTAAAAATATGTTCATGCATACCTTTTATTATCAATTATGCATGAGATTAATTAAGAGAGAGCCGCTTTTCAACTCTTTAAGCAAGGATGCCTTTAACTACAACATTACTTCATATCTCAATTATGATGAAAAGCGCGTTAATGTCATTAAATCGATTGTAAAAGTTAATGTTAAATCCAAACTTAAACAAAATTCCTTAGCTATTAGAAATAGCGAATTACCATATCTAAATTCATTAAAAGAAGAAAATATCCAAATTCTCTCTTTAAAAGAATTATTAGCTAAAGTGCCTTTAACTATTAATTCGCTTTGCCCAATTATATTAGTAAGAAGCGATGATATACCTTTATTCTTCGCTTCTAGTACTTATCGATTTGATGCTGCAATATCATTTATAAACGATGATATGTCGACTTTGGAAGGATCTTTGATTTCCTACCGGGCTCAACAAATTATCGCTTTTGATAACACTTTATTAAAAGATGGGGATCAGCTTACCATCAATTTAAGCGACAATGAGAGATTTATCGGGGCATTATCCCAGTGCTATGTTAAAACAGATTATATCTCGAATTCCTATCAAGAACTCGTATTAAGAGCTAATCGTTATGATACGACTTTTAAACAATACCTCATCGATAAACTAAGAAAAGAAAACTGGATAACCATCTCGAATTACCAAACACGTTATGGGGTAATTGATTTAATCGTGAAGATTCCAAACTCTTCACATCCGACAGCCATTGTTATCGATCACATGAAATACGATTCATTAGAAGCCTGCATTGCCTCGTTGAATCATAACGAATTAATCGTCAATGATAAACTGCATTATGCCTATTATCATATAATGCCGATTTTCTTCTTCTTAAATGAAGAAAGCGAATATAACAAACTTCGTTCATTTATTATTAAAAATACTATTGAAGAAAAGAAGATACGGACTAAAAAGACCACGAAACCATTAGTCGACGTTCTCTTCTCTACCTATATCAAGCCATTTGATGCTTATAATTTAGTTAAAGATAAGTCTTTAAAATCAAAAGAAGATATCTTTAAAGAATTCTTATCTTTAACCGCGCCTATCAGCGAAAAAGAATGTCTCGCTGTCTTTAACGAAGATTACCTAAGCGTGAAAGCCTCTCTGCAAAGCGAAAATATCATCAAAGTTGAACATGATTTCGTCTTCTTAAATAATTCAGAAATTAAATTCCGGAGAGTTGAGAGAAATTCTGACTTTGCGAGAAATTTAGATTTGGTATCTAATGAAGAAATCGCCGCGGGCATTATCAAAATAAGTTTAATTAAGCCTTTATCGCAAGATGATATGATCAAACTTATCTTATTAACGCTAGGATTAAAAAAGATGAACCATCAACAATATTTCCGTTTACAGAATATTATTGGAGGGCTCATCGAAGCTAATAAGATAATAATTAAAGAAGGGAAGATTTATTCTAGTTTAAACTGATTCTAAATTAGAGATTGTAATAATATCTTGCTCAGGGCAATATTGTCTTTGGTAATCCAGAGGCGATAGCCCTGTATATTTCTTAAATTCACCAGAGAAGTGGAGCTGATTCTTGTATCCGACAAGATTACCCACTTCTTTTATTTTGAATTTTCTAGTTATTAATAATTTTTTAGCTTGTTCCATCCGAACTTTTGTTAAATATTTTTTTGGTGTCGTATGTAGATAAAGCTGAAAAATATTTGCTAAATAGTTTGAAGTAACTCCGACATTTCTCGCAACATCGACAATTGTAATCGGATTATGATAATTTTGATTGATATATTGTCTAGCGATGTCGACATGTCTTTCCTTTGAAGCTACGTCGATAAAATCCGGATTTTCACTTTTTGTCAATTCATAAAATAATTCATAAAGAATGCCTAAGCATTTTAAAGTCAAAGCATTAGCCTCATTAAAGCAATACATTAACTTATAAAAATAATAGCCGATATGATTATTATCGTCACCTTGATAAACAATCTGACGGTCAAAAGGTGAATTATCGATTAATTCATCGACTGACGCTCCTCCAAAGATTAAGCAGATTGCATTAAACGTTCCATCAAAAACCTGGAAGCGTTTGTGATAGGCCACATAAGCCATCATGCCTTCGCTTAATTCGTAATCTTTGTCATCAACCCTAATTTTAATTACGCCATTTCGGCAATAGAAAAAGATATAATTATTTTCTTCTATAATTTTTTCGTCACGAAAAGTATTCGCCACTTCTTCTATGGACTGTATATTCAATTCAATATATTTGTTTGCCAATAGTTTTGTACCCATACTCCCTAACCCCATTCTAAGCAGTAATGTTATTATAAAGTAAAATTGTTAATGTGTAAACAAAAGCGTAATCAAATAGAAGACACTTAACGCAAAAGTGCTAATTGAAAGATAACGATAAAGTTTGTTCTTACACTTAATTCCAAAATATAAAGCAAAGCAAGAGAGAACCATTCCCACGATAGAAAAGAAAATTATCAAAAAGAATGATAATACTCCGAGAATAAAAGCTATGTTGTCCGTTCTTTTTTCATCTAACTCCATCGTCTGCTCTCCTTTTTATATCTAGTGACAAATTTATTATAACATAAATCGTTTTTTCTAAAAAAGGCTGGAAAAAGCTTAAATAATAGGCCTGAAGCATTAATTCTCCATCACCTTTTCCATAAATAGCGTCTCCAACTAACGGATGATTAATATAGCTAAAATGCACGCGAATTTGATGTGTTCTTCCCGTTAATAAAGTTACATCTATTAAAGAGATTTTTCCGTTTTTAATCACCTCATAATGAGTTAATGCCTTTTTTCCGTTTTTAGAAATAACCATTTTATTATTGTTATGACGGTCAGAAGAAATCGGTAAAGATATTTCTCCTGTTTTTTTGCTAAAGCGATTATGCACTAAAGCATAATATTTTTTAGTTAATTTCTTTTCACGAATCAAATAATCAATATAAGATGAAGCTAGTAAATCTTTAGAGAAAATAACTAATCCTTCAGTATCAATATCCAGTCGGTTATTAATTCTAATTATTCTTCTGAAATGATGTTTTTGAAAATAACCAGCGACTTTATTAGCTAAGGTATCTCTACTATTCTCGCTATGGATTAAGTCGCCGCGTTTTTTATTGACTATTAAATAATGTTCATCTTCATAGGCAATATCAATTTTTTCGTTATTTGGATAAAAATCAATTTTTTCATTAATAAAAACTTTTATTTCGCCTTTAGAGACGACATCATCAATTTTTAATAGCTTTTCATCTTGATAAAATTGATAAGTTCCAAAGTTCATTAACGAAATAATATGGCTACGCGAAACATAGAAAAAAGAAAGACATTGAAATAGTGTCTTTCCTTCAAGAGTCACTTTAAGAGTAAAAGCTGGTTTAGTCAATTTTTAAATCCTTCGTGGTCGCGACTGCTAAAGAGCCCGGACCGATATGGCATGAAACAGAAAGCGATAATGGAGCAATTGCATAATCAATTGCCTTAGGGAAGAGAGCCTTTACTTCTTCTAAGAATTTTTCTGCTTCTTCTCTATTATGAGTATAAGCAACTTCCAAATGGCAGTTTTCTTCTCCGCCGAAGCGCTCTTTAATATCTTTGCTAATCGCATCTAACATAATTCTTTTAGCAGCTTTCATGCCACGCGGTTTAGCAAAAGCATCAAGTTTAGCACCTTGAATTGTTAAAACTGGCTTAATGCCTAAAAATGCACCTAAAGCCGCTCCAGCTGGAGTTACTCTGCCACCTTTTTTTAAGTATTTCAAAGTATCTACAGTAATATATATTGATGAATTGAAAGCATCTTCTTCAAGTATCTTTTTTATTTCTGCACCAGAATAACCTTTTTTGACAAGTTCTAAAGCATCAAAAACCGATTGAGCTTGAGTTACTGAAATACGGCAGTTATTAACGATGAATACTTTTCCTTCATATGGTTTTTCACTAGCGAAACTGTTAGCTGTTTCATAAGTCATAGACAAACCAGAAGACATAGGAATTTCTACGATTTCATCGTATTCTTTTAATAATTTATCCCAGAGATCAGTTACTTCCCCAATAGCAGGCTGTGAAGTAGTTACCGATACATCGCGCGCCAACATATCATAAAATTGATCTTGCGATAAACTAATTTCTTCAAAATAAGTTTTTCCTTCAGCAAAAAACGGCATTGGAATAACAATAACACCTAATTTTTTTGCTTCTTCTAGACTAATTCCAGCATTGGAATCAGTTACAATAGCTATTTTTTTGGCCATAATGACCTCCTTTATTACTCACACACTTGTTAATTTACCACAATTAGATGGCAAAATCATCATATTTACCTATAATTAAATATACAAAAAAAATATTTTTTGTAGAAATTTAAATATTTTATTTTTTGGTTGACAATTGAATAAAAAAAGCAATATTATATCAAGTGCTCGAAGAAAACGATTCTTCAAGTAAATCTCCTTTATTTATTGTATAAGCCAGAAATGGGTCTGACGTATCTACACTTAACCGTAAATTAAGTACTACAATTACTATTTTTTAGAAGTGACTGAGCATCACTTCTTTTTTTTGCCATGTTCTATTTTTGACCAAGTAACATCGCGTTTAAAAATAAGTCTAATAGAAATCCATAAAAAATCTAATAAAAAGATTGGATAGTAGAATACTGCCTTAAATTTTGCTTTAAGAGTAAAACTAGTTTTCTTACCTTCAACAAAAAATAATCCAATCGCCAAACAGGCTAAAATTAAATAAATACCGACAAACACACCAATAATTCTCGATAATGCGTTCCACATAGATTCATAATTTTGATGCATTGCCGAAACAACAGTTAATCCTACTAAAAATCCTAAATAGAGCACCATCAAAGAAACCATGATGATATATGGGATAACACCTAGGGAATGGGCTTTAGAAATATTTTTATCTTTATCTTTAGCAGCTTTAGTTATCTTTTTAGAATAAATACTTCTAGCTTCAAAATAACCTTTAACCCAGCGTAATCGTTGATTCCAGCTAGTTTTATAAGTTGTTGGTTGTTCATCGAGATAAATAGCATTTTCATTATAAGTTGATGACAGATTCTTCCAAGTTGAATACAGCGATAATTCATAATCTTCAGTAAGTGAATGGAAAGGATAACCATTCCATTCTTCAACTAAATCACCTCTGATAAAGAAACCAGTCCCTGTTATATTGACATTATAATTTTTCTTAGCTCTTTCATAATTTCCGAATACATTTATCATTGAAAAAATTAAAGCTGAGCATGTGGAAATAACTGTGTCATTAGGGTTTGCTGGTCGGCGATACCCACAGGCTAATTCATATCCTTCATTGAAAGTTTTATTCATTTCAAAAAGATAATTTTCTTCTAATACATTATCCGCATCAAAAATAAAATAGGCATCGTAATGCAAACCGCGGCTTAAAATATCTTTTATGCATTCATCTAGTGCATACCCTTTTCTATGACGATTTTCTAAATTAGTTCTAACGAAATATGATGCATGATGTCTTTTTGCGATGTCAACAGTCGGATCATCTTCTCTTTCAACAATAACATACACATCTTTCATAGAAATTTTATATGTCTGCTTTTCAATACTAATCAAAATATTTTCTATTACATTTGATTCATCGCGAGCCGGGATAAGAATCGCATAATGATTGATTTCATTCGTTGTTTTTTTTATCTGAGACTTAGTTAAAGAACAAAAAGCCACATAATAAAGAATTATCAATAAGATAATAATTAAAATAACTATAACTATGAAATCTCCCCAAGATAAAATTGTATCTACCATAAAAATACCTTATTTATTATTGCATAAATAAAAAAATCTTTCAATTTATATCAATTTGTCATAATAATACCGATTGATAAATACTTATTAGTTTTTCTACGCTCATCGACGCATTACGAGGTGAAGTAGATGGTAAAAAAAAGACTTTATCAACGTATTGAGGAAAATATTTTTTAAATAATTTGCCTGCTTCGCCTCCATTAAGAATAATTTTATTAATTTTTGACTTATTAATTATTCCAGCAATATCGGCAACTTTGGGATTAATTATCGAATTATCTTTTGAGCCTTCGATTTCGCATTCTTCAATAACATCATACAAAGCGATATGATGTTTCGAAAGCAATTCTTTTTTTGCATTTAAATCGATTGGGAAAGGTTGATTATATACTCCGGCAATTACTTTATAAAAGCGATTATATGGGTTCATATAATAGAAATTTTCTTCACGAGACTTTACGCTTGGAAAAGATCCTAGAATTAAAATTTTACTATCCTTATCAATAAACAGAGGAAAAGAATGTTTTTCCTTAGTCAATATTCCTGTTTTTCTTTTGATATCAAGAATAATTTCTTTTAAATACTTTTTAGGGTATTTAATCGCATCATTTATATCTTTCGCATATTTAGGATAAATCGCATAAACATTTTTCTGATACTCATTTTCATTAATTCCGCAAACAATTATAACTTTATCACTATCAGTATGTGATAAAATACCTCCAACAACTTTTTCATTAAATGACTGATTGTCAAATTTCCCCTCACCGGTAATAACATAATCATAACGATTTTTTATTTTATCATAATCTATGAGTTTTAAAACAAATTCAATTCCTTGGTGATATTCAGCATTTAAAATATGTTTAAAGATAAATCCCAGTCCACCAGCAGAGCCATCACCTTTTGTATCTGAAATCTTTATAAGATAATCAGATAAGAGAGTTTTTAATTTTTCAAAGCAAAAATCTAATAATTTAATCTCTTCTTCATTGGCACCTTTTTGTTTTGCATAAACATAATTTGCCCCATTAATTCCAGTTAAAGGATTATCGACGTCATTTACTATATGAATGCTATAATTCGGATAAACAAAATTATTAAAATTTATATAATCAGCATCCAAAACATCATCAACAAATGGATTATCTATAATTTTGCCTTCGCGAGATAATTTTGCACCTAAAGCAGTTATTAAACCTAATCCCATTTCAGATAATCCGCTTCCGCCTAAGCCGACGTATAAATCGCGGATTTTATACTCATTTAGTTTTAATAATACTTCGCCAAGGCCAAATGATGTGCGATGAAAAATATTCTCCTCACCAATTAAATTTAATCCGACAATTTGACTAGACTCTAAATAGGCATTTCCTTTTTCATCAACAACTATTTCAACATTAATTATCTTATTTTTTAAAGAATGTGCCGTAATATTAATTGTTTTATAGGATTTAAGCAATTTTTTTATGCATTCTAAAAACCCTTCTCCTCCATCAGAAATAGGGAAAGCTGTGCTATCGGGCAAAGCTCGTTTGAAATAATTTTCAATTTCAGAAGAAGATATTGAGCCTTTAAAAGAATCAAAAATCAACAAAAATTTAGTAGCCATATTTATTTTTTAGATAGACATCAGCTTTTGCTAAAACTTCTTTGTCGGTATCATAAGTCAATATATCCATCGCTTCTTTGTATGGTAAAAATCTAATATCAGAAACTTCACTAAGCTGACTGATAATATCGCCTGATTTTATCTCTGCAACAAAAAATACGACATCTTTAATAATGCCTTCGTAAGGTGAATAGGTGATGACTTGTCTAAAGTTATTATCAATTATCACTTCAAGATTAGTTTCTTCTTTAATTTCTCTTTTCGCGGTTTCTATCTCTGTTTCGTTTTCCTCAACATGTCCTTTAGGTAAAGAATAATGTCCTAAGGCCATGTGTTCTATTAAGTAATAGATAACATTATCGCGAAAACAAAAAGTAACAGCACCGCAAGATTTTTCCTTTTTCATAATCCACCTCAATAATATGCTTTAAAAATTCCAAAAATGTTCAATTGATATTCAATATATAACAATAAGCAAACAATAATAACAATCATTATTAAGGCTGATAAAATTTTTTTATCTTTTTCCTTTTTTACCAAAGGGAAGGCTTTGCCATAGTAAAGGCGATATTTATCAAGCGCGCCATCATCGCAAAGATAAATGAAATCTTCAATAGAAATAGACTTAATATCATTTAAAGCTCTTGTTTTAATATTAAGTCCATAACTAGAGAGTTTTTCATCCGGAATATTTTTAATTCTATCGATAAGAGATGTTTCTGAAAAAGTATTTACATAATCTAAATCGTTTTCAAATGACGGATTCATCTTTAAAAAATTATAGAAATCTATTTGAAAAACTTGGCAATATTTTTGAATATCCACTGTCCTAACCGGAGCTAGTCCATTTTCTAATAAATAAAAATAATAGGGATCTTCCTTCATTTCTAAAGCTAAGTCGTTAAGAGATAGCCTCTTTTTCTTTCTCTGCTCAATTACAAATTCTCTCCATTCCATAAAAATATCCTCATCTCTTTTTCTTATATAATTATTGCCTTTTCAAATTATAAAATCAATTTTGATAACAATTAAAGTTTGTTATAATTAGTTTAATGAGGAATTAATATGAAACCAAGACTAATAATACTAACAGATATTGATAATAAAACAGAAATTGATGATATCCAATCTTTAATACGTCTTCTCTTATATAGTAATGAACTAGATTTAGAAGGAATAATTTCTGTAACTTCTTGCTTTTATAAGAAAATAGATCAACACAATTTAGATATAATTGAAGATATTATTTCACGATATGAAAAAGTTAAAAATAATTTAGATGCTCATGCTAATGGTTATCCAAGTGCAAACTACTTAAGAAGTATAGTCGCTCAAGGTATTAACGTTTTTGGTAGAAAAAAAGGAAGGGATTTCTGTAATGAAGCATATGATAGTAACAAGGGCGTCCAATTACTCGTCAAACAAATATTAAAAAACGATACGCGGCCATTAAATATATCATTATGGGGTGGAGGTAATACCTTAGTTCAAGCAATTGATTATTTAAACCGAACATTACACAAGGAAAAATTTATTTTCTGCTTAAAAAAATTAAAAATATACGCGATATCAGATCAAGACTTGTCGACAGCATATCTAAGAAAAAACTATGGAAAATATCTATACTACATAGTTTCTCCGTCATACGGAGGTTGGTTAGGTAATTTAACATATTACAAGGCTACATGGCCAGGAATTTCCAGTGATAATTTTAAACATGGTTCAGAAGATGGTCATCATAAAGGTGGATTTTCTGGAGCGGATGCTTCACTTGTCGATAACACTTTCATAAAGGAAAAAATTAAGCCTTTAGGTATGTTAGGAGAAGCATATCCTTATACAAAGTATATCACTGAAGGTGATACCCCATCATTTTTATGGTTAGTTCGTAACGGTTTAAATAATCCAGATCATATCGAATACGGGTCTTGGGGAGGACGATACGAGAAAAGAATTCCGACGAGGTTTGAATTCCATACGAAGGAAATTTATCCAATTTTTACAAATAGTTATGATTTAGTTTATGGTAAAGATCAAAAATATCATTATTCTCCTCAAGCAAGTATTTGGAGATGGAGAGATCACTTTCAAAACGACTTTTTAATGAGATTAATTTGGTCAACAACAGGTGATTATTCGACTTGCGACCATATTCAAGAATATGACGATTCTGAGGTAATAATTGAATTAAAGATTAATGAAGAAAAAGAAATATCTTTGTCAATAGCAGAAGATTCTTTATATAAATACACCTATAAATTTTATCAATATCATTTGTCAGATAAAGAAAATGAAATATCGATTACAAACCATAAAAACAAAGCTCTTATAAAGGCTTATAAATGTGGAATATATCACGTAATAGGTGAATTTTCACGGAAAAAGAACTTAGAAATTACTAGATATAAACGCTTTATTATTAAAGTTAAATCAGAAGCACAATCGCACACCTAAGAAAATGGTTTTTATTTAAAAACCATATAATTAAATTTTTAAAATAAGGTAGAGGTATAATTTATGAAATTTCAATGCACAAATCCATATTTAGGCGAACGCCTTTATATTCCTGACGGAGAACCACATGTTTATGGTAAGCGAATATACGTTTATGGTTCCCATGATTATTTTGGTTCTATGCGTTATTGCCCAGGCGACTATCATGTCTTCTCTAGCAATTTAGATTTTTCTGAGCCTTGGAAAGATGAAGGAATAACTTATAAAAGAAAAAACGTTCATAACAAATCCGGGTTTCACTGCTTATGGGCTCCAGACTGCGTTTATAAAAACGGCAAATATTACCTCTATTTCTGCTATGAATGGCAGAATTACATCATGGTTGCTGTCAGCGATAAACCATCTGGTCCATTTACCTACTTTGGTGATATAAAGCATAAAGATGGAACAATATACGGTCACAAAGAAACAGATATAATGTGCTTTGATCCAGGTGCTTTTGTCGATGATGATGGCAGAATTTTTGTTTATACCGGTTATTCCTGCAATGAAAATCTTAGAAAAATGCTTAAATTTAAAGGTATTCATAACTGTGATGGAACCGGCAATCAAGTCATTGAACTTGAAGATGACATGTTAACAATTAAAGGTGAACCTAAAATACTTATACCTGGATATAAAAATTCTGCGGGGACTTCATTTGTCGGTCATGAAATGTATGAAGCTTCTTCAATGCGAAAATTTAACGGAAAATATTATTTTATTTATTCTTCGAGGTTATCTCATGAATTAGCTTATGCGATGAGCGATTATCCAGACCATGGCTTTGAGTTCAAAGGCGCGCTTATCTCTAATGGCGATATTGGCTATAAAGGTAATAAAGAACCCGTTACTTATTATGGTAACGTTCACGGATCAGTTGAGAAAATTGGCGATAAATACTATGTGTTCTATCACAGGCAGACTAACTATAATGAGCAATCCCGTCAAGGCTGCGCGGAAGAAATTACTATGAATGCCGATGGAACATTTAACATGACCGAAGTCACTAGCCAAGGATTAAACGGAAAGCCATTACTCGGCGAAGGAACATATAAAACTTATATCGCCTGCAACTTAATGTCTGCTGAAGGTGCAATCAAATGCCAATACGGACCATTTGCTCGTCATAAATATAAACTTCACCCGGCCATATCCGAGAAAAAAATAAATGGTCAACGTCACCAGTTAGTTGTTAATATGCGTAATAACGCTGTCGCCGGATTCAAATATTTTAAATTAGATCACCTTAAAGAAATTATAGTAAAAGTTCGCGGGAGCGCGGGAAAAATCATTTTGTCAAATTCATTAAGAGGCATGCCTTTAAGTGAAACAACTATTAAAAAAAGTAAAACCTTTAAAGAATACAAATTAAAAATTAATGATTTATCACATGAAAAATGCCCGTTATATTTTACATACATCGGGCAAGGCAAAATCGATTTTCTAGAATTTACTTTAAATAAATAATTTATCGAAGAATTTGAAGAGAATGGACGGAATAATTAACTCCGGCCTTCTTTTCATTTGCGGTGAATTCTATTTTACTCTTCATCGTAATCAAAATTCTATTTGCTCCATCACCGTTTAAATTAAAGCTCATATAGCCGTTTGAAAAATCTTTTGAATATGCCGGGACACCTGGGACAGATTGATTTTTAATATCTTCTTCTGTCAAAGTATACGAAAAGATTTCTTCGGAGATAGTTTGATATTCAAATGTTTCAATATCAAAATCAACCGCGGCTACTGATAAAGTAAAAGTTTTACCCACCGCAGTTTCGTTTAAATTATTTAAATTAGTTAAATGCGAAGCAAGTCTAATTTCAATATCACCTGCTAAATCAGTGATTTCACATGTTCTGATATAGCCGTCAAAATCAATTAAATTCAAATAATTATCACCGAATTTTGAATTAACTGTTGAATAACCCTCATTAAAAAAAGGCAGGCTATCGATTTCATAACCAGAAAAATCTTTTTCGAAAATAATTTCTTTTTCTTCTGCGCTAAAAGAAACCGTTGAAGAAGCAGCTGAATCACTAGTAGATACTATTGAAGAAATATCTGATCCATTAGAAGATAATTCTGTTGTTTCTCCTTTAACATTACACGCAAACAAAAATGGTAATATTAATAAAATAGATAATTTTTTCATTATTCCTCCTTTAAAATCTGTCTTTCATACTCATTGTAGACTTCATCAATTAAATTCTGATCTTGTTCTAAAACTATGGATAATTTTTTATCTTCATCCATGTCAATTCGATAGACAAGAATCTTTCCTTGTAAGGACGGAATCGTCAATGGTTCAAGTAAGACAAAAACATTCATGACTCCATCAACAAAATATGGTATTATAGCTTTTTGGGCAAATTTAATATCTTGTCCATCGGTATTTTTCATTACGATATCATCATGGTTATTTTTATCTAACAAAATATCAAAAATTGTTTTTTCCATTTTATTTACCTCAGGAATATCTTAACAAATTTTTTTAAAAAAATTAACTTATAGAAGATTAATTATCAATTACTAAGTCTAAGATATATTTTTAATTTATTTATATGTATAATTATACAAGGTGGTAATAACAATGTCATATCGCGCGTTATATAGAAAATATCGCCCGTTGACTTTTGAAGAAGTTGCGGGTCAAACACAAATTGTTCAAACATTAAAAAACGCTTTAAAAGAGAATAAAATCGCTCATGCTTATCTTTTTGCTGGGCCGCGCGGCACGGGTAAAACGTCAATGGCTAGATTGCTTGCCAAAGCTTTAAACTGCCAAAGCGGTTTTGGACATCAATGCAATAAATGTGAAAGTTGCTTAGCGATAAACGAAGGAACGCATCCAGATGTTATTGAAATCGATGCTGCGAGCAACCGCGGTATTGATGATATCCGCGACTTAATTAGCAAAATTAAATATTCACCTGTGCTAGGAAAGTATAAAGTCTATATCATTGACGAAGTCCATATGATGACTACTGAAGCGTTCAATGCCCTTTTAAAAACATTAGAAGAGCCCCCAGCAAATGTCGTATTTATTTTGGCGACTACCGAGCCATATAAATTGATGCCGACTATCTTATCGCGGGTCCAGCGTTATGATTTTGATAAAGTCAGCGATGAAAATATCTTAGAGAAAGTAAAAGATATCTTAGTAAAAGAAAATGTCGCATTTGAAGAAGACGCTTTAAAAGAAATTATTTCTCTAGCCGATGGCGGTGTTCGCGATACGTTATCAATGGTAGACCAAGCAATTGTCTATTCTGATATGAATATCACCATGTCTAGCGTAAAAGAATTATTCGCGTTAACATCAAAAGATGATAAGTTAAAGCTGCTTCTAGCAATTCAAAACAAAGATGTAGCAAAATTAAATGTTTTATTAGATGGTTTTATTTCACGCGGAGTTGATATTAGACGTCTAACAAGCGATTTGCTTTTGATGCTGAAAGATCTTTTGATTTATAAACTAACTAAAAACGCTGATTTAATTCATTACATAAGTAAAACAGACTGTGAGAAATTATCTTTTAAGACTAAAGAAATAAATGGCTTTATCGATGTTTTAATCGCTTTAACAAATCAGTTTAAGACAATTAATAATCCGCGTTCTCTATTTGAAATATCTCTCTTAAAAATGGTTTCTTTAAGTCAGCAAGAACAAGTAGAAATAGTTAAGCCAGTCGTATCTGTAAATAAAGAACCAACAAAAGCTGCAGAAACTTTAAATACAGGATTAAATATCATTAATAACACCGATTTTTCCTCGACTAAAGAAATTGTTGATGATGGTCATAAAATTGAATTTACTAATGAAGATATTCTTAATATCATGGTTCAGGCAAATAAAGAATACAAAAATAAGTTAAATCAAAACAAAAGTGTTCTCGACCGCCTTCTCACAATTCCAAATGTTGGGAAATATGTCCAAGTGTTAAAATCTTCTGATGCCGCGATTGTTTCGTTAAATGCCATCATTTATGTCTCGCGTTTCAGCGATAATGTTAACAAAATCAATTTAAAAGAAAATCAAATCGCCTTCGGAAAAATTCATCAAGCAATGCTCGGTCATCAGGTAATAATAATTGCTTTAAGTTTCGATAAATACCAAGAAATGATTAATAAATTTAAGAATCTCAGTCAATTATCAAAATTGCCTGTACCGCATAAAATTGAAATTGATACAAAACTAGTTCAAGAAGAAAGTTCAACTCAAAAGTTAGCCGAAGAGTTATTAAAATAGGAGGAATAACAATGAATATTCAAGCTTTAATGCAACAAGCCAATAAAATGAAAAGAGAAATGGAAAAGAAACAAGCAGAAATCGAAGCAACAGTTTTTGTTAGCGAAGCTGGCGGCGGAGCAATCAAAGTCGAAATGAAAGGCAACCATCAAATTGAAAAAATCACAATTGATGAAGATGCTTTAAACCCAGAAGATAAGGAAATGCTTGAAGATATGCTCAAAATCGCTATTAACGATGTTAATAATCAAATCGATCAAGCCTTATCGGCTATTACTGCCGGTTTTAATATGCCAGGATTCTAATCTATGTCTCTACCAAGTATCGATAAGCTCAGTGCTAGTTTGAGATTACTTCCTGGCGTTGGCAGCAAATCATCGGAAAGAATGGCGTATGAGATTTTAAAATTCACGCCGGATCAATTAAATAACCTTATTACTTCTTTGCAAAGTGTTCGAGACAATATTTCTATTTGCCCTCGCTGCGGAGCTTATATGGAAAACAATATTTGCTCTTACTGCACCGATTCAACTAGGAGCAAAGAAACATTATTAGTATTAGCTAGCTATAAAGATGCGTTATCTTTTGAAAGAATCAATAACATGCATTATAGCTATCATATTCTCAATGGGGTTATCTCCCCGTCTAAAGGAATATCTGCAAGCGATTTAAAATTAAATAAGCTATACGACCGAATTGACGAAGGATATAAAGAAGTTATTTTAGCTTTAAATCCAGATATTGACGGAGAAACAACTTCACTTTATTTAGAGAAGATATTATCTACTAAGTTTCCAGAAATTAAAATATCTCGTTTGGCTTATGGATTACCTATGGGCGGTAATTTAATCTATGTCGATGAATTAACTTTAACTCGGGCACTAGAAAATCGAAAGGTGGTAAAAGGAGAATGAGTCTTTTTATAACATTAGAAGGGACTGAAGGTTCTGGAAAATCTTCGGCAATGGAGATTGTATATAAGCGTTTAATTGAGGAAGGATATTCCTTAGTTAAAACTAGAGAGCCAGGCGGAACACCAATCAGCGAACAAATTAGAAATGTTATCTTAGATAAAGGTAACACTGCGATGGACGGACGAACCGAAGCTTTGCTCTACGCAGCTTCTAGAAGACAGCATTTAGTCGAAAAAATTTGGCCGTCTCTCAAAGAAGGCAAATTAGTTTTTTGCGATCGCTACCTCGATTCTTCTTTAGCTTATCAAGGATTTGCTAGAGAATTAGGTATTGAAGAAGTTTTAAATATTAATTTATTTGCAACACAAAACACTTTTCCAGATTTAACTTTGCTTTTTAACCTCGACCCGCAAATAGGATTAGAGAGAATAAGTAAAGACAAGGATAGAGAAGTCAATCGCTTAGATTTAGAAAAACTATCTTTTCATCAAAAAGTTCATCAAGGCTATCTTCTTTTAGCTAATAGATATCCAGATAGAATAAAAGTAATCGATGCTTCTTTACCTCTTGAAAGAGTTGCTGAAATTACTTATCAAATAATTAAGGAGAAAATAAAGCAGAATGAACATGAATGATTATCTAAAAAATAATCAGCCAATCATTTATAAAACTTTCGTAAACGGTTTAAAGCTTAATAAAATTCATCAAGGCTATCTTCTCGTCGGAGATAGCGGGGCACCTTTAATGGAAACCGCACTTTTTTTAGCGCAGTCACTTGTCTGCGAGCATGATGATCCTTTAGCCTGTCAAGAATGTTTAACCTGCCAAAGAATAAAAGATAACGCCTATAGCGATTTTTATCTTCTCGACGGCCATAATCAAAATATCAAAGTCGGTGATATTGAAGCTCTTCAATCTTTCTTTGCAAGAACGCCAATTGAAAAAGCCGGAAAAATGATTTATATCATCAACGAACTAGAAAACTCTAATCAAGAATCATTAAATGCTTTATTAAAATTTTTAGAAGAACCAAATGAAAATGTCTATTGCTTTATTATTACCCATAATTTAAATGCTTTGTTGCCAACAATTATTTCTCGTTTAGAAATTTTAACGTTATTACCTTTAAAAAAGGATGTATTAATCAAAGAAGGTGAAGAAAATGGTGTCAGCAAAGATGACTGTGAAATCATTGCTAATTTTTCTTCCTCTCTTGAGGAATTATTGAAAATTAATAATGATAAAAGTTATTTGCAAATTAAAGATTCTGTTTTTGATTTTCTCAATGCCTTGGATAAAAATTATTACTCAGCTAATTATCTTTTAGAAAAGGATATTATACCTATTTTGAAAGATAAACCAGCTATTAGGTTATTTCTCGATATATTATCACTTTGCTTTCTCGATATGATAAAATTAGATAATCAGATACCGATTACTTTGACTATGCAAAGCTCATTATTGCAGTCTTTAAAAAGCAAATTAAAGCATATTGAAGATAGTTATATCGAACTGATGAATGCCAAAAGCAAATTAGAAATTAACATAAATACAGGCTTATTACTTGAACATTTAGCCTTTGTTATCGAAGGAGATTAATATGGATTATATTTTTGGAGTAATGTTTCCTAATCAAAATAAATATCAATATTTTTTAGCAAATTATGAAGTTAATCAAGGAGAATTAGTTATCTGCAATTCTCCACGCGGTTTAGAATTAGGAAAAATAACCACATTAATCAAAGAGTATACCCTGCCTGCCGAAGGCGAAGAAATTCCTTTTACATATATTGAAAGAATTGCTTCAGAAGAGGATGTAGAAAATTTTAAAAAGAACCAAGACGAATGTTTAACTATTCTTAAAAGCGTTCAAGAACAATCGGATAATTTAGCATTAGGGATGAAGATTACTTCTACGGAATATACATTAGACCGTAATAAATTAATCATTTCTTTTCTCGCAGATAACCGCGTCGATTTTCGAGATTTATTAAAAGTTTTAGCTTCAATGTATCATTGCCGAATTGAATTAAGACAAATTGGTTCCCGCGATAAAGCTAAAATGATCGGAGGATTAGGTACCTGCGGATTACCTCTTTGCTGTTCCACATTTTTAAATGAATTTGATGGAATATCAATAACTATGGCTAAAAATCAAATGTTAACTTTGAATATTCCTAAGTTATCTGGTCAATGCGGTAAGCTTATCTGCTGCTTAAAATTTGAAGACGAGATGTATACCGAAGCAAAAAAAGAATTTCCACGTGTTGGTTTAAGAGTTAAATACGAAGATAATATCTATAAAATTACTTCATTTAATATCATGACAAAAATTGTTCGTTTAGAAGGTAATAGCACTATTCTCAATTTACCTTTATCACAAATTGAAGATAAGATTCTCTATAATTATAATCCAAATCAAAACCGTCAAGAGAAAAAGGATAATAAAAACAAAGATGAAAAGAAGTAGAGATTTTTTGTCGGGAACTTTGTATTTAGTAGCAACTCCAATAGGTAATCTTAGCGATATTTCTTCTAGGGTAAAAGAAACTTTATCATCAGTTGATTTTATTGCTAGTGAAGATACCCGGACAACGGAGAAAATTTTAGCCTATTTAGGCATTCATAAACCGATGATTGCTTGTCATGAACATAATGAGCAAGAGGCCAGTAACCAAATAATTAATTTATTAAAAGAGAATAAAAATGTCGCTTTGACAAGTGACGCTGGTTATCCCGCTATTTCCGATCCTGGAGCGATTTTAGTTCGTCGCTGCATTGAAGAAAATGTTAAAGTATCTGTTATTCCTGGACCTAATGCTGCTTTAAATGCTTTAGCAGGCTCTAATATCGATACCTCTCATTTCTATTTTCATGGTTTTTTAAACTCTAATCCTTCTGTTAGAAAAAAAGAATTAGCTGATTTAAAATCTTACAAGATGACTTTAATCTTTTATGAATCACCGCATCGAATCAAAAAGACTCTTAATGATTTGTATTCAATCTTTGGAAATAGAAAGATTACATTAGCTCGAGAACTAACTAAAATGTTTGAAGAGTATATTTATGGAACTCTTGAAGAATTAGCTTCTATTGATGAAACTTCAATCAAAGGTGAAATGGTTTTAGTTGTTGAAGGCAATAAAGAAGAACTAGTCATCGATGATAACATTATCTTAGAAGAAGCAAAAAATCTTAGCGGTTCTTATTCTTTAAAAGACATAGCTAAGATTCTCAGCGATAAATATAATCTTAAGAAAAATTACGTATATGATCTTTTATTAAAGAAGGGTGACTTCTAGATACTTTCCCTTCAATAATTGATCATCGACATCACAATATAAAAAATCCTTGTTATTATCACGGTTTATTTTAAATTTTTCAGTAAAAAGACGAATATTTTCAAGTTGATAACCGTAATATTGATCTTGCCTTTGATAAAGCGGATAGTATTCGGGATCAACTTTTTTTATAGTCATATATTCTTCAAAAGTTAAAATGTTAATTTGCTTTAAATCTGCAAGAGCATAAACGCAATTTTCTTCCATTGAAACAAGTAAAACATCACCGGAAAAATCAACCGAGATAGTTTGAGCTAAAATATATGTTTTAGATTCTAGAATTTCTTTGAGTAATTTCTTTTTAACAATTAAAGCTTTCATATATTTATTATAAATCTTTCGTTAAAAATCTCTAATAAAACACGCAAGACATGCTTTAGAATTTTATCTTTTTATTTTTTATTTCATGATACGTAATACACTTCTCTGCTAATAATGGATACTTTTCTTTAAAAAAGTTTTTATCAGTATCGCTCGCGACAACTATTTTTGCAGCAATTTCATAATCATTTGTTCCATAATAATTATTTTTTATAATCCAATCCATCATATCGTTTAATAAATCATAATGCTTTCTAATAGAAATAGCTAAAGCGATTTTATTATCAGAATTAATATCTTGCTTACAATAATTGTTCCATTCGTTTTTTAATTTATTATGTAAAAACCTTCTTTCAACTTTTTTCTCATTTTCTAACGCATATTCTAAAGAATTAATCTTACAAGAAGGCATTTTTTCGATTATTTCATCAACTGATAGATTTAATTTTTTTAAAAGATATTCAAACACTCTCATTGTCATAAAAGCATCATCCCGCGACAAATGATGATTTAATAAAACACCTTCTTTTAATTCATCAAAATATTCAAAAGCTCCACCTAAACCATGAAAAGTTAAATTATTAACCTTCTTATAATGTTCAGTAAATCGTTGAATATCATAGCAAACATAGTCGAATAACTCTAAATTATATCGTTTCATCTCATGGAAAAGATGAAGTATATCATTATTAACTGCAAATCCAAAAATCATTACATCTTCTTGTGTCATCAATTTTTTTATCCGTTGATAAAAATGCGGGAATAATGGGGATTTATAGTAGTAATCAAAATCATAAGCGAACTTAAATGTTTTATCGCGTTCAAAAATTGATTTATCAAATTTTTCGTATTTGCCTGGCGACATTACAAAAACATCTTTTTGCAAAACTTCAAATTTTTCATTTGTTAATACATACCCAAATTCACAAATTTTACCTTTGCTTTGGTAGTTATTTGCGCACTCAATATCAAAAAACAGATACTTTCTCTCGTTCATACATTCTAATTATATTATTTTTTTAGCTAAATTGTTATTTTTGTTTTATTGAACGAGAATCATGACAGGTGAAATAAAGAATTTGTAAATCTTTTAATGAAGTAATAATTTTTTTGCTTTCTTCAAAATTTTTCTGATCAAGCGAAACGAATGGATCATCTAGTAATAAAACAAATTCATTTCCATATATTTGACGGCTCAAGCTTAATCTGAAACACAGTGATAAGGCGCAGCGTTGCCCTTGCGATAAATGGTTAAACGGATGCAATTCTCCGTTTTTTTCAAACAAAACATTGAAATCATTATCAATTATTAATTTTGTTTTAAAAGACTCTTTAAATAATTCGATGAAAGAATCGAAATTTCGTCTTAAAGGCAGCAAATATTTTTCCTTCAAAGTATTATCAGATTTTATAAGATAGTCTTTTGTAATGCCTAATAATTGATATGTATGCTCACTTTTTTCAATCTTTTCTTTTAACTCGCGATTTAAATTTTCTAAATAAGGCAAATTATCGAGTTGTTGTTCATAATCGCTGATTTCATTAGCCAGTATTAATTTTTCATGGCTTATATTATTAAATTCCTGTTGAATAAATACAATATCTGGGCAATCAATCTTCTCATCAAGAGTGATGTCTTTTTCATTTAAGAAAATATCTAAATCTTCTTTTTTAGTAGATAATTCTGCACTTAAATAATCTATTCTTTCTTTAGCCTTTTCTGCACTATTCAAAATTTCTTGATCATATATGAATTGATGATTATCGAGAATTTTTTTTCTTTCTAATTTCAAATTATCAAGCTTGTCACTTAAATTATTTCTTTCCTTTTCAATTCTTATTTTTTCTTGACTATAAGAAAGATATTTTTCATAGCGACTAGTTAATTGATAATAAAGTGAAAGATAATCTTTGCCATTAGAAAAATGTTTAGAGAAAAAGAATTCAAGCGTTTTATCAAGCTCCCTTTTCTGAGTTTCTAAACTCTCAATTTCTGTGTTTAGTTTTGCTAACTCTGTCTTGTTTTCTAAATGAAGTTGATAATCACGGCAAAATGAAGCATAAGCGTATAGGGTGTCATCATAATCATATCCCTGTATTTTTAAAGCTTCTTTTAGCATTCTTTCCTTTTCATCATAATGGCCGTCATAAAAAGTAACTTCAGAATTCTTGCTTTTATTCAAAGATAAGATAACAATAAACGTTAACAATAAAATAGCCGCGCAGGCAATGAAAATATAGTTATAAGGAGTAAGATTCATTAAAAAACAAATAATGATTCCAACGCATGAAAGCAATATCAAAATTGGTAAAAGAAAAATTATCACCGGTTTCTTGTTTTTTATTACTTTCAATGCCTTAGTCGCGCTTTGATCCTTTAATTTTTCATATAGTTCATTGATATTTTGCGAATTATCAATAATTCGAAACTTCTTTTCTTCATCAGAATTTTGAATAGCTATCTTCCGTTCATTAAGATTTTTTAATTGTGAACTAACTAAATGTTCTTCATCAACATCTTTTTTAATAAGCGAAAAATCAATCTTATCCGAAAATTCATTTTCAAGATTTTGTAATTCTTCTTCTTTATCAAAGGTTGAATAATAAAGCTGTTTTTCTAAATCATATATTTCATCGCTTAAGGTTTTAATTTGTTTAAATTCTTCTTCACTAGGCAAAGAAGGATAAGTTTTATTAATATTATTTATTTCATCAGTCAATTTATTAATTTCCTGCATTTTTGATTTCGCATTTTCAATAGCTTCTTTTTTTGCATTTAACAAATTATATTGATTGATTTGCTCATTGAGAGATTGTTCTTTTCTTGAGAGATTATCTAGTAAAGAATATTTAGTATTTAAAGAGTTTTTTATTATTTTTAAGTTATTAATTTTATTTATAACATCTTCTCTTTCTAATGATAGATTGTTTATCTTTCCCTTGTTCCCGCGGCTCTTAAATTCTTTCATTGCCTCATCTATTTTATCAAGCGATGTTTTTAAATCGTTTTCAGAGACTGAAGTTAAATCTTTTCTCAATAAAGAAATAATATTGCCAGTCGGAGAAAATTCTAAATCTTCATTAGTAAATAAGGCGGTTCTAAGAAATGATTCTTTGTCGACATGGAAAAGAAAATTGCCTACATCACTTATATCTACCAATGTATTATTTTCATATATTTTTAAGGTATCTTCACTTTGCTTTGAGCGAGAAAAGAAACGTTCTATCCGATATTGCCTGTTATCTTTTTCAACAATCAAATTTCCTCCAAAAAGGCCATTATTAAACGGAGAATAATGCTTTCTTTCCGTAAATTTACTTTTGCTATTTCCATCTAATCCATAAAACATGGCCGTGATAAAAGAAATAAGTGTTGATTTACCTTCGCCATTTGGTAAATTAAATTCATTAAAATCAGAAAAAAGATAATCTTTATTAGAAAACATTCCATAGTTTTCAATATGACATTTAATCAATTTCATCGACTACCTCCTGATTGTTCAAAGCTTTGAAAGCCATCATGATGATTTGCTTTTTATCTTCATCATTTATCGTTTGATCAGCAATAACTTCTCTAACAAATTCGCCGCGTAATGATAACTCATCTTTATACGCTAATAAATCAATTTTCTCTTGGCATTGATTGATAATTTCAAAATAGAAATACTCACCTTTTAATTCATTGTTTAAAAGAGCGGACACAGCATCTTTATCAAAATCTACTTCCCCTTTTAAAATAATTCTTAATAGATTATCCTTATTGAATTTTAATTTTGAAACAACCGCCCGAGATGCTTCATAAGCATCATGGAAATCACTCAAAGAGAATTCTTCAATTAACCATTGCCGTAAGGAAAAAGGTACAAATGATGCATTTACCATTAACGAATTAACTGTGATAAGTGCGAATCCTTTTTCATCCGTCTCATCAAATCCGCGTCCTTCAAGACATCCAGGATAAACATAAACCCCTCGAGAATCTATTTTACCTTGTTGATACGTATGCTTATGACCAAGAGCTAAATAATCAATGTTTTTTCCTGACAATTTTTTTAAATCAATATAATCTTTGCCAATAGAGATAATATCTCCATGTAACATAACAATATTGATTTTATTTTTATCTAAGTTTAAAGATGCGTAGAGGCTTTCTTGATTATTATTTAATTCAATTCCGGTTATTACTACATTATCTTCGATTTCATAACTTTTCCATTCATTGCCAAAGCATTTTAAATTAGGAAGTTCTTGTTGATTCAAGTCGTCATCATGATTGCCGCGAAGATAAAAGAAAGTAATATTCTGATGATATTTTATCGCTTCATAAAAGAAATCCTTATCCTTTTTAAAAGGCTTATCGCTATCAAAAACATCTCCAGACAAAAGAATATAATGAATATTATTAGTCGCGGCATAGGCTAAAAGTTTATTGAAAGATAGTTTTATTTCATCACGAAGAATTTTTGATTGCTCCAAGGTAAGATGGGCATTTATCTTTGATGAAAGATGAATATCCGCACAATGGATTAACTTCATAAAATACCTCCAATTTTTCTTTATTTTAACATATTTAAGTTTTTTTCTGCGATTAAATTACCGCCTAACGCGCATTAATAGATAACTTATTTCAAAAATATTTTTCAAAACAAAAAGCGTCTCATTGGAGTGCTAGGATAAAAGTGGACAAGGGTAAAAAAACACCCATCCACTTTTTTCTTTGTTATTCTAGTAAAAGGAGGTTTTAAAAAAAAAACAAAAAAGAAAAATGTAATGCGAACTCCAGAAGAAAAAGAAGTTATAGTGCTTGAATATTTAAACGACAAGCGACCATCTTATCGCAAAACAGCGGATAAATATGGAATTGCTGGTTCGACGTTC
>CALVKD010000015.1 GCA_944332525.1 uncultured Bacilli bacterium
CAAAACATTATATAGGATATACCAATGGTAAATCATTTGTTGAATTTCACTTTTATACCAATAGTTTATATTTAACTATTATGTCTGGTGAATATGATGATCCTAGACATAAAGTTGTTAAATTAGATGAAAATTATAAGTGGTCTAATATGAACAGGTTAGATATTTTTGAAGATGATGATGTAGAATATATTAAGACATTATTAAAACAAAGTTATGAAAAAACATTTAAATAATAGATAAATTATAAGCCATATTATATTATTCATTATTTTTATGCTATAATTTTATACGAGAATCTTTTAGGAGGTGGATAGAATGTTTTCTGAGCTAGTAGATGTTAAAGAAAATAATATTATTAGTATTGATTATGAAATATTATCTATCCTGCTAAAAGACCATACAACAAAGAAAAATATTATTTGGGCTACAAATATGTATGAACGATATGGCAGTAGTTATTCTTTTAAATCACAAATTACAATTGAACAAATCACAGGAAGAAATGGTCAAGTTATAAGACCTCGAATTAAAAAAAGTAAAAAAGAACAAGAACAAAGAATTAAAAAAAAAGCCGAGGTATTTACCCCTTCATGGATTTGTAATATACAAAATAATTTGGCCGATAATTCATGGTTTCAAAAAGAGAATGTTTTCAATAAACCTGATGGTGTAAAATGGATTACAAATAGAAATAAAATTTTGTTTCCAGAGGGGAGGTCATGGGTTGATTATGTAAAAAGTTTAAGATTAGAAATTTCTTGTGGAGAGGCTCCTTATTTGGTTAGTCGTTATGATACAGTTACAGGCAATTCAATACCTGTTATAAATCGAATTGGTTTATTAGACAGAAAAATTAGAATTGTTAGCGAAAATACTAGGTCAAAAGATGATTGGATAAAATACGTAAAAGAAGCCTATAAAAGTATTTATGGTTATGAGTGGCAGGGAGATAGTTTATTAATTGCTAGAGAAAATCTTTTATATACATATATTGATTATTATGTTGATAAATTTAATGAAAAGCCTCAAATTGATACTATAAAGGAAATTGCTGAAATTATTTCATGGAATATTTTTCAAATGGATGGACTTAAATATGTAATACCAAATAGCTGTAAAAATGAAACAATAATAAATTATACCTTATTCGGTGAAGAAAAAGAAACTTTTGAGTGTATTGGGTGTCAAACAAACAATTACCATAATCACAATGGCATATATGTAAAAATTATGAATTGGGAAACAAATAGAGCAAATAAATTTATAAATGTATTAGGTAGGAGAAAATAATATGGATGGAAATAAATTTAATAATACGTTTGATTATAAAATAATTTATGTTTTTAAAATTTATGACGAAATGCATAAGGGCATACTCAAAATAGGTGAAACTACTTTGAAAACTCACCATTCACTTGAATTATTAGTAGATAATTCTGACGAACTAAATGAAACTGCTAGAAATAGAATAAAACAATATACTAATACCATAGGAGTTCAAGAAGAATTGTTATATACAACATTAGCTATCACAAATGATGGAAAAGTTTTTAAAGATAAGGATGTTCATAGGGTTCTTAAAAATTCTGGAATAAAAAAGCATGATTTTAAAAATAAAAAAAATCCTGAAGAGTGGTTTGAAATAAATTTGGAAACCGCTGTAAATGCTATTAATGCTGTTAAACAAGGTAGAAAAGCATTAGATAGAACAGAGGTTGAAAATACACATGAAGATATAGAATTTAGACCTGAACAAATAGAAGCAATTGAACTAACATTAAAAAGATTTGAGCATACTGATAGAATGCTATGGAACGCAAAGATGAGATTTGGCAAAACTCTTTCGGCATTAGAAGTTATTAAGAGAATGAGCAAGGATAACAAGTTTAATCTTTCTCGTGCGATTATAATTACTCATAGGCCGGCCGTTGATGAAGGATGGTTTGATGACTATACTAAAATATTTTATGATGATGATAATATGTTGTATGGTTCTAAGAAAAGGACAACGATAAAAGAACTAATTGAATCAGGTAAAAAATTTATTTATTTTGCTTCTTTACAAGATTTAAGAGAATCAAATAAGACTGGCGGAAAGTATAATAAAAATGATGAAGTTTTTAGTATTGCTTGGGATTTGGTGGTGATAGATGAAGCACATGAAGGAACACAAACAGAATTGGGGCAAGCTGTGTTAAGAGAATTAGTTAATTCATCGGATGAAAACCACGTCACCAAACAATTACATCTTTCTGGGACACCTTTTAATATAATGAATGATTTTGAACCCAAAAACACATATACATGGGACTATATTATGGAGCAAAAAGCAAAAAGTGATTGGGAAAAAGAGCATCCATTTGAACCTAATCCATATGATGACTTGCCTAGAATGAATATCTTCACTTATAATTTAAAAGAATATTTTCCAAAGTATGAAGAACTAACCGATAAAGCATTTAATTTTAAGGAATTCTTTAGAGTATGGACTGGAGACACAGAAAAAGATGGTAAGGAATTAATTGAACAATCAAAAATTGGAAAATTTATGCATGAGGATGATGTTAAAAGATTTTTGGATTTAATAAGTCATGAAGATAAGAATAGTAATTATCCTTTCTCAAAAAAAGAATATATTGAAAATTTTAAACATACTTTTTGGGTAGTACCAGGAGTAAAAGAGGCATTGGCTTTAAAAGAATTAATGCTAAAACACGAAATTTTCTCAATGTTTAATATTGTTAATGTTGCTGGTTCTGGTGACGACACTGGATATGAGGCTCTTGATGATGTTAAAAATGCAATAGGAGAACATCCAGAAGACACATATACTATTACACTTTCTTGTGGCAAGTTAACTACTGGTGTAACTGTTAAGGCTTGGACAGCTGTTTTATATTTAACTGGTTCTTATTCTACTTCGGCAACAAGTTACCTTCAAGCGATTTTCAGAGTTCAATCTCCTGCCACTATTGGTGGGCGACAAAAGACAGAATGTTTTGTTTTTGATTTTGCACCTGATAGAACTTTAAAGATGATAGCTCAAGCAGGTAATTTATCTATTAAAGCTGGTTCTACTAATAGTAGAGAAACGATGAAACAATTTTTGAATTTTTGCCCGGTTATTGCTATTGATGGTTCTAAAATGGTACCATATAATGTTGAAAAAATGTTGCATCAATTAAAACGTGCTTATATTGATAGAGTTGTTGATAGTGGTTTTGAAGATACGAAGATATATAATGACAATTTATATAAGTTAGATGAAAATGCACTAAAGAAATTTGATAAATTAAAAGGAATTATTGGTTCAACGAAGCAGAAGAAAAAAATGAATGAAGTGGATGTTAATAGCCAAGGATTTACAGATGAAGAGTGGGAAGAATTAGAAAAAATTAAGAATAAACCGAAACGAGAATTGACTGAAGAAGAATTAAGGTTGAAAGAACTTAAGGCTGAAAAAGATAAACAAAGAAATACTGCAATATCGATATTAAGAGGTATTTCAATAAGAATTCCTTTATTAATATATGGTGCTAATATAGATGATAATAAGGAAGTAACAGTAGATAACTTTGTTGATCTTGTTGATGATATATCTTGGCAGGAATTTATGCCTGCCGGTGTTACTAAAGAATTGTTTAAGGAATTTTCTCAATATTATGACAATGAAATATTTGTAGGTGCTGGAAGAAAAATCAGAAATATGGCAAAATTTGCTGACACTCTATCTCCGATTGAAAGAGCAAAAACTATTTCTGATATATTTGCAACTTTTAGAAATCCCGATAAAGAAACAGTATTAACACCGTGGAAAACTGTTAATTTGCATATGGGAGATACCATAGGAGGATATAATTTTTATGATGAATCTTACATGGTTACAATTGAGGAGCCGAGATTGATTAATAATGGAGATTTAACTTATGATATTTTATTTGATGTTGATTCAAAAATATTAGAAATTAACTCCAAAACAGGGTTATATCCATTATATGTTACAATTAGTTTATTTAAACAAAGATGTCTTAATACAGATACAAAAAAACTTACTGATGAATTTGCAAAGGCTTTATGGGACCAAACTGTTGCCGAAAACATCTATGTTATTTGTAAAACTCCAATGGCAAAATCAATTACAGAAAGAACATTAATTGGATACAATAATGCTAAAACTAACATATTTTATTATAATAATATTATCGAAGATTTAAAGAAAGATCCTGCAATAGTGAAAAATAAAATAACTGCTTTAAATACTTGGGGTATAAAAGGAACTTTGGGTATAGATGGAGGTGAAAAAATGAAATTTGATATTGTAATTGGTAATCCACCATATCAAGAGGATATTGCTGGTCGTGAAGAACAACCACCTCTATATCATTTGTTTTATGATGCTGCTATGCTAATATCAAACAGAGTGACATTAATCACTCCAGCTAGATTTTTATTTGGTGCTGGTAAAACCCCTGCTGCATGGAACAAAAAAATGCTAAATGATCCACATTTTAAAGTTATTGACTATTTTTCAAATTCAAAGTCTGTTTTTGACAATGTGGATATTAAAGGAGGAGTTGCAATAACTTATAGGGATGCCAGTGAAAATTTTGGTGCTATAGGTACTTTTGTTAAAAATAATAATGTAAGTTCAATATTACAAAAAGTTAATCCACAATATGACAAATCCTTATCTAGTATTTGGTATTCTAATACAAGTTATAAATATTCATCATTGCTTTTTCAAGAACACCCTGAATTAAAAGAAAGAGTATCTGGTGGCTCCGCAAGATATATGTCTTCATCTGTTTTTGATAAGTTTCCAGAAATTTTTTATACAAATGAGCCAAATGATGGAAAATCATATGCAAAAATTTTAGGAAGGCAAAACTCTCAAAGAGTGATATATTATTTTGATGAAAAATATTTAAATCCTCCTAGTAATTTTAAAAAATATAAAGTATTCATAGCAAGTTCTAATGGAACAGGAGAATTAGGAGAAACTTTAAGTGTTCCTATAGTTGGTGAACCTAATGTTGGATCAACTGAAACATTTTTAAGTTTTGGTGCTTTTGATACAAGAAAAGAAGCAGAAAATTTAGTAAAATATATAAAAACAAAATTTGCTAGAATAATGTTAGGAACAAAGAAAGTTACACAGGGTAATAAAAATGTTAAGGTATGGAGCAATGTCCCAATCCAAGATTTTTCTGAAGATTCGGATATTGATTGGTCAGAATCTATTAATGAAATAGATAATCAATTATATGAAAAATATAATCTTGATATAGAACAGATAGAATATATTGAAAATACTGTTAAAGAAATGAATTAAAAAAGATTTGGTTATTTTATTTCCAAATCTTTTGTTTTGCCACATATTCCATCGATTGATATATTATAATACTTTGAAAATCCAATAAGTAGTGAAGTGATAATTAGATTTTTACCAGTTTCATATTTTGAATAATTAGACTGATCTGTTTTTATAATATCTGCGATGGTAGCTTGAGTATCATGATGA
>CALVKD010000016.1 GCA_944332525.1 uncultured Bacilli bacterium
TGACAAAAAAATTTAAATCTCAATGGGTATACCCATTGATTATCTTTCTATAGATATTTTCTGATAAATATGATTTAATACTTACAGAGTTAACATACTCATGGGCAAAATAAATGGGTAAATAACAAATATTGTCTGAACAGCAATGTTCCGTTAAATAACAGTTGTCAGATGACAACTTTTTTATTGCAATTTTTTATTTAATATTATTGTGAATTTGCTTCCTTTACCAAGAGAGCTTAAAACTTCAATTTTTCCATTATGCAAGTCGACAATCTTTTTTACAATCGATAATCCTAATCCGTATCCGGATGTCGAATGCGATAAGTCTGCTTGATAATAAGATTCAAAAATATGTTTAATAGTTTCTTCGCTCATACCGATGCCGGTATCTTCAAAAGAAAAGCAAACTTGTTCTTCAGTGTTTTTTGCCGCGACAATTATTTTTCCTCCATCATCAGTGAATTTAATCGCATTTGATATTAAATTAACAAAAACCTGTTTAATCAAATCGTGATTCCCATCAATTTCAATTGGCTCAATTTCTGTACTTAAAGTTATTTTCTTATCATTAATTTGTTTTTCAAAAAGCAAAAGAGTTTGCCTAAGAATTTCTGAAGCATTGATTGTTTCTATTTCTTTTAAAGATTCACTGGTTTTTAATTTAGATAAAAGTAAAGTATTATTTGATAAATCCGAAAGGCGATTTATTTCACTATAGATGATATCTAAATAATTCTCCTTATCGTCTTGTGAAATTTTTTTATTTTTTAAAAGTTTAACAAATCCTTTTATAGATGCTATCGGTGTTTTGAATTCGTGGGAAAAATTAGAAATAAAATCATCTTTTAACATTTCAAGAGAGCTTAATTCTTTGACCATTTTATTAAAATTATCACCTAAATAACGTAACTCTGATGGAGTAACGATATTTACTTGAACATTAAAATCACCATGGGAAACTTTTTCCATCGCTTCTCCAAGAGAAATTAATCCTCCTAACATCGCTCTAGTTAAAAAAGCCATAATGATACTGGTCATCAAAACGCTTAACGATAAAGCTATAATTGTCACAATAAAAAACGAAACAAAGCTATATGTTTCATAAAACGATAATATATAAACAATCAAAGCAACAATCCCTGCCGTAGCTAAAGAAATTAAAAAGATTAATCCTGTTAATTTTTTATCGAGGTAAAAATGATATTCTTTATGGGCTTTAGTAAAATTTTTTAATATTGATTTTTTTAAATTTCTCATACTATTTCTTTCTTACCGCCTTATAACCAATTCCCCAAATAGTTTGGATTTCAAAATCTTTTATATTTTTTAATTTATTTCTTAAACGATTTATATGTACTGCAACTGTGACATCGCTAGATTCGTTATCATATCCCCAGATTTCATCCATTAATTGATAACGGGTAAATGCGACATCTAAATTAGATAGTAATTTATATAGCAATAAAAATTCTTTTTTCGGCAACGTAATAATTTTATCATCTGTCCGTATTTCTAAAGATGAGTAATCAACGATAGTATGAGGGAAAACAATCTTTTTTTCTGATTCAATTTTTGCTCGTCTTAATAATGCTTTAATCCGTAAAAGCATTTCTTCTTCATCAATTGGTTTAATCAAATAATCATCTGTTCCCAAGATAAAGGCTTCTCTTTTATCCTGAGGCAAATGTTTAGCAGTTATTATTAAAACCGGAATATCAATATCATTTTTTCTAATCGTTTTTAAAAATTCAAAGCCGTCCATAACCGGCATCATCACATCAAGCACGATTAAAGAAATTTTTTCTTGTTCAAGTTTAGATAAAGCTTCTTGACCATTTTTTGCCATAAATACTTGGTAGGAAGCTTGCTTCAAAACAGCTGATAAATATTCGCGATAAGAATAATCATCTTCAACCACTAGAATTTTAAACATAAATAAAACACCTATTTCATTATGGCATAAACATGATAAAAATCTAAACACAAGTTTATCTTTTGTTTAATATTCTTTGTTAAAAAATAAATAGGATGTGGAAAATGACAGAATTAGGAATTAACAAAATACCGGCAAAAGCAAAAAAAATTTACGACTACCATTGGGTCTATATGGGCATATGCATGATAGTTGCCTCGTTTCTTGGATGGGTAAGCGAAAATATATTTCGCTGTATCGCTTCAGAAAACCATACAATTGATAGCCGTTTCATGATTTTGCCTTTTATTGCTCCTTACGGGTTAGCTGTTTTTGCAGCCTATTTTGCTTTGGGTACCCCTGATAAGATGCGGTTATTCAAAAAAGAAATATTCCGTGATAATACAAAAAAAGATCACATTTTATCCTACGTTTGTTATGGAACAGCAATATTTGTTACAGTCGCTTTAGGTGAAATAGTCGTCGGAACTATTTACGAAGCCATAACCGGATTAACGCTTTGGAATTATTCAAATATTCCTTTACACATAACTAAATTTACTTCTATTCCGACAACTTCGGCCTTAACTATATTAGTTGTAATCTTAATGCGGTTTGCCTTCACCCCATTTATGAACTTTCTAGAAAATAAGATGAACTATAAACTCGCTTTATATATTTCAATTATTTTAGGCAGTTTAATTGTTCTCGACTGTTTAATTATGATGTTCAATTTTCTAGTCTACGGAGAAAAAAATATTTATTGGCATATTGATTTAGCTTCTTATTTCTAAGTAAGTGTCTAAAAATTACCTCTAGTCAAATTAAATGTAATCGGTTACAATATAAATAAGGATAATATTGAGGTGATAATATGTACGAGTTAAATAAGAAGGTTTCCCATGCGACTAAGGGATTAGTTCGTGTCATGGCAATTGATGGAGATAAAGTTCATTTAAGAAAAAGCGGAGTATATTTTGATGACTATATTCAAAATATTCGCCCGATTACTCCAAAAGAAGACTGCGAACATCTTTTAACAGATTTAGAAAAAATCTGCGGTGAACGCGTTAAAAAACTTAATCCGGAAACGATGTATTATTATAATCTCGCACGTTATGGAACACTTGAAGATCTCTTTGTTATCATGAAAAGATTTTATTTAATTAAAGCCAAAGAATGTCAATCTCCGTTAACTCCAGAAGAAGCAGCGATTTATGCCTTTGCTAAAGATAAAGCTCTTCATGAAGTTTCTTATGTCTTAAGCGCGCCGATTGAAGAAATCGAGCCATATATCAAAAACCAACTACATTACGTAAAGGGTTAATTTCTCCCCATTGGACACCTTGTAGAGCGTCAATATAAACGGCATTAGACCGTTTAACAAGGTGCAGGAAAGTACCATTAGCCACGGTACTTTCTTTTTTTTTGCATAAATTAAGAAGATAAACATCAAGTTCAAATATATTTAGTTGCATTTTAATGTTAATTATATAAGAATATCTATGCGCGACACATCGATAAGATGGTTGCAGCAGGAGTGTTTTATGATTTTATTATTAGACCTTGGCAATACCAATCTCTATGTTGGTGTTGACCAAAATGGGACATTAATCAGCGAATACCGCACTGATAGTGATCTCACGAGATCTTCTGATATGTATCGAAGTCTCTTAAAAGAATTCTTGAACCAAAACAATTTGAAAGCCGATGACTTTGAAGGTGCTATCCTTTCAAGTGTTATCCCTTCCTTATCGCGTTCAATAGTTCATGCGGTTGAAACATTAATCGGAAAAAAGTGCTTATTAGTATCAAATAAGCTGAAATCCGGCCTATCAATTCATATTGATAACCCAAGCGAACTCGGAGCAGATTTAGTCTGTGACTGCGTTGGAGCGATTGGTAATTATCCTCTTCCTTGTTTTATCACCGATTTAGGAACAGCAAACAAGTTCTTAATTGTCGATAACAAGAAAAACTTTATTGGAGGGATTATTACTCCAGGCATTAAATTATCAATGCAGTCATTAATTAGGAATGCTGCTCAATTAAGTGATTTATCTTATCAAAAGCCAGAAAAAATCGTTGGCAAAAATACTTTAGATTGCCTCAATTCCGGAGCGATATACGGCACGAGTGCAATGATAAAAGAATTACTTAGAGAAACTGAAAAAGAATTAAACTGTCAGTTATATCCGATTCTGACAGGTGGAAATAGTTATCTTGTTAAAGATGAACTATCATCATTTAAATATGATCCACATCTAATTTTTAAAGGATTAAAAGCTATCTATGAAAAGAATCGAGGGTTATTATAATATGAAAAACAGAAATCTTTTAATTTATAAAATGGCATTTACTGCCTTCTTTATCGCCTTAATTATCGTTATGGCTTTCACGCCTATTGGATATATAAAATTACCGTTTATGTCGGTTACTTTATTAGTGTTGCCGGTTGCTGTCGGAGCTATATTGCTCGGCCCTGTCTGCGGAATGGTCCTCGGCTTAACCTTTGGATTAACATCTTTCGCCCAATGTTTCATGGGTGATTATGTCGGAGGATTAATCGTTAGCCAAAATGTCTTTTTAGCCGCGGTTGTCTGTATTGTAACAAGAACTTTAATGGGATTATTAACTGGATTAATTTTTAAAGGCTTAAAGAAAGCTTTCCATAAAACTTTAACTAATCCAGAAGTTTCAAACGGAAAGAAGAAAAGCATAAATATCTTTATTCATGCCGTTAGCTGTTTCTCAGCCGCCTTCCTTAATACATTACTCTTTATGTCAACGCTAGTATTATTCTTCTATAATATTGTTGAACAATTAGCATCAACAAATGGTTCAAGCGTTATCATGTACATCTTAGTTACTTGTATCGGCATTAACTGGGTTATCGAAACTTTAATTAATCTTTTTGCAGGAACAGTAATTACTTCTTCATTAGAAAATCTAGTTAACCGTAAATTCAATTTATTAAAACAATAAAAAATATTTAAGCAAATAAAAATCCGCGTCTTTAAGGCGCGGTTTTTCTTATTGCCTTCAAGGCATGTTGCTGGCCGCCCCGATTTCAGGGCGTTTTTATTTGCCCAATTGCCTTTATCACTCTTACTTACCCGTAAAC
>CALVKD010000017.1 GCA_944332525.1 uncultured Bacilli bacterium
TTGTATATTTTGCTTTCCTTCCCATATTAAAATCCTCCTAAAGTAGAGAATTAATTTTTCGCCTTATCCCCTAGGGGATATATTGCTTTTAATTATTTTCTTTGTCTACTTTAGAAGGATCATATCACTCAATGTGTGAACTGGCTTTTATTTTTAATTATAAACTGAGAAGAGCATCTCTATCAGCTGCATTTTCTTCACGAAGCTTTTCAAATTCAACTTTGACTTCAGCATCATATTTAGCTTTCTTTTCAGCTTTTTCTGCTTGAGTTTTTTCATAAGCTTCTCTTTCAGCAGATGACATACTAGCGAGTTTGGCTTCGTGCTTTTCTTTGAGTAATCTTTCTTTTTCAGATTTTTTCTCTTCAGCAGCTTTCTTCTTTTCTTCGGCAGCCTTGATAGCGGCTTCGTGCTTTTCTGTTAATTTTCTTAACTCTTCTTCGTAGTTAAGACCTTTTTTAGCGCAGGTAGCTTTTAATTCTGCTTTTTCAGCAATCCAGACATCTTCATTAGCCTTCTTTTCTTCTAATTCAAGACGGACAGATGCTGGAACAAATTCAATACCTTTCTTAGCGGCAACTGCTCTTTGATCGCCTTCAATTGCGATATGGTCAAGAGTTGAATATCTCTCAACTTTCATAAAGAGGAATAAGATAAAGATAAGACCATAGCAGATTGTTTCACCACCGGTAAAGACCCAGAGTAAGACTGTTCTTAAAGTTTCATTTGTAGCTAAGGTACTTGTATCATAACCAGCTGAGGAAATAGCGATGTTGATGATACCATTGACTAATCCGGTCATGCCGGCCATAATCGCTCCGTAGACAGTCATAGAGAAACTATCAGTACGAGCGCCTTTCATCGCTTCTTGGTGGTCAAGAATATCAGCGAGAAGTGCTAATGAAATGTACATAGCTGGGGTAGAACCCAATGCTTTAATTGCAAATGAAGCAGCGACAACAGCAAAATTATCAGGAGCGATAAATCCGATTGCCCCGCCGATAACAGCGACAACAGCACCTAATAAAATGGCTTTTCCTTTGCCAATTTTATTAGTTAAAGGCCAAACGATTAACATACCTAATGCTGTTGGGATAGCACCGATAATAGACAAAATACCTTGCATTTGTCCACCAAAAGTTGAGGAATAATTTCCGTTTGCATCAGCAAACCATGATTGAGCGTAGTAAGTTAATGAGAAATTCTTTAAGCATCCACCTAATTGATAAAGGAAGAAGAATGCCATCATAATCCACCAGAATTTATCCTTGAAACAAATTTTGGCTTGCTTTTTGACTGCGAGAGCTTTTTTACCTTGTTCTTCAGAAGAACGGGTTGAACTATCGACTGTTGATGTAAATGATTCTTCGGTAATTCTTTCTCTTGTGAAATAGTATTCAAGCAACATACCAACAATTGAAAGAACCATGACACCGATGATGAAGACTTTCCAAGCATTCCATGATGGTTGAGCATCAACACCGTTGCTACCTTCAACGAACAGCATACCCATAAAGAATGTTGGGATAACCATGGATGTAAGACCCATAGCAGCTAAGGTTGTCGCATTTGAGATAGTTGCCAACAATGATCTATCTTTACTCGAACGAGTTGATAAGTTAATTAATGCTGAGTGATTTGTAAAGTAGAATGGATATGCGATAGCAAACCATAAATTGTAGCCAATTGCGAACATTGCTAATGTTGCAACTGTTGGAGCGGCTTTACCATCCGCATCAAAATTTAATGGTGTCAATAAGAAGAGGAAGAGTAAAGCGATAATCGATAATGGAATTGCCACTAAAATTAATGGACGAGCTTTACCCGCTCTAGTTTTCATTTTATCCATTAATCTACCGACTAAGATGTTACCTACGATAACGAAGATAACGGAAATTAATGGTAAGAGAATGAGATACAACTGATATTGAGCACCAGCTAAACCGAGAACATCGGTCATGTAACGATTCAAGAAATTTGAAAGAATCGAGTTAGATAAAAGGGCTAAAGTCGGTCCGATGAAATATCCAATGCCAGCTTCAGGGAAAATTTTAACTTTCGCTGATTTGATTTTTGTAGACAGCAATGGGTTATCAAAGACACTTTTCCTTTGTTTAGTACTTTCTGCCATAAATAAACCTCCCATATTTATAAGAAAGCGTTTTCATCATATATTAGAATAAATCAAAAATTGATAAAAAACTACTGAAAAAAAGAAGAAAAAAAATAAATCCATTTTATTAAAAAATTTCTAAAAAAATTAATTTGCATGTGCTAATTAATTATTAAAGCATAATTGCAAATTTTGCCATATTTGGTATTTTTTTTGCCATATTAATAATTATTTTTTATGTCAAGAAAAATAAAAAATAAATTAATTTTTAATAAAAAATAGGCAACTGACGCCAAATTACTTGAAATTTGTTACTTTAATAATAATGAAATTATAAAAAATGTTCTAAATACCTTAATTTCTTTTATAATAATTATGAAGAGGTGAGTTATATGAAAAAAAATAAATTATTTCTTTTACTTGGAGCAACTTTGATTTTGACTTCTTGTGGAGGGGTTAAATACACAGAGCTTACCAAGGGGTCAGCTGAATATGATGAAGCTGTCGCAATGATTAGTCAAAAAGTACAAACACCTGCCGATTATAAATCTGCTGGATTTACCGTATCAATTAGCGGAATGACAGCAGCCTATGGCTTATCACAAAAAATGGATTTAGATATGGCATTTGAAGTAGCGATGAATGATGATTCAATTCAAGGTTATATTTCAATGGAAAATGAAGGAAACTATTTGTATTTATTTGTTATCCAGAATAGCGAAAAAACTATTTTAGCTATCGATGGTGCAGCTGAAGTTATTACTGCAGTTGATAGTGAAGGTAATTACGATACAGAAATGGTTAGAATCAACAAAGTTAAAATTGAAAATCAAGTAAAATCCGCTAATAATCCTACTGTTGAAGAAGATGCTTATTACAATATTATTCAAGCAGCCAGTGGTTTCATAGATATTGAAGGTCTGCTTAATGCTGAAACTTATACAAAACTTGAAGTTGGTGAGGATGGGTCATATCGTATTACTTACAATGCTTCTCTTGCATCATCTGTAACTATGGAAGGAGAAACAATAGTTACGATTAATCCTAATGGAACACTAGATAGTTATAGATCTTCCTTGACCGGTGATTATACTTCGGACGGGGTAACATCAGTTAAAACCGAACAAAAGACACAAGCTGATTTCTATTATAATCAAGTTCGCCATAACGTAAATCTTCTTACATACCAACAAGAAGATGATTATGAAAAAGTATTAGAGGATTTACTGAAAATCGTCGTTGGAATTTCTGGAAGTATAATTTTATAATTTAAATTTTTAGATAGTTTGCAATATTTTTCTTATATTATATTCTTTTCTTGACCATTAATTCTTCCTGTGATAGTTTTATAGGTAATTAATAAGGGGGAAAATCTAATATATGAATAAGCGCAAACTATCTTTTTTTGTTATTTCAACTACTTTATTGTTAGTTGCTTGCGGTGGGGGAACATCATCTACTGGTGCATCTACATCAGAAATAACTAATGTTTCGACCGCGGTTAGTTCTGCTTCATCTGCGCCGATTGAAGCACCGGAAACCTTAACTTTTGATGAAGCCTTAACAGGATATCTAGATAATGCCATGTATAATGAGCGTTTTGCTTCAAACGAAAAGAAGAAAACTACTGATACAAGTGTTTATTCATCGACTTTAACAACAGTCTTAGATGTATCTTTGGATATTTATGATGATCAATCTTCATTTGGCATGGGAACTTTAACCCATACTGATAGCTCAGATGAAGAAACTATCACCGATACATATCAACAACGCAGCCAAGTACAAACTGATAAAATTGAAGATCCAGAAACTAAAGATGTCGACGATTATAAGATGTTTTATCATGTTGAAAACTATGTAAATGATGCCTATAAATCTAATGATTATAAAGATGTAACATCAAAATTATTTATTCTTCCAGAAGCTGATTCTTCTTTAGATGAATCAACATATCTCGTTGAAGAAGATGTACCATTAGCTTTAACCTTCCAGTTAGGTGCGACATTATATAATTATGTCCATACATTTATTACTGACCCACAGATTTCTCAAACTGGCATTGATAGCTTTACCTTAGAAAAACAAGAAGGTAATGAAGCTACCTACAAAACAAATATTGCTTATAGTTATAATGGCGATATGGGAGATGTTGTTGATATTACAATTGATCTTTCTTTCACCATCGATTTAGAAAAAGACTATCTTCTAGCTGTTGATTATGAAAATACTAATAAATCCTATTTCTTAGGAGAAGAAGATGATGCGGCAATTGTCACTAGTGCTTTAGAGGCTGAATTAACTTATGGTGAAAAAACTTCGTCTGAAGCAGCATTAATTGATGCAAATGATTTCTTCTTATCTAATGTTGAAGATGTAAAAATATTGAATGAGGCAAGAGAAGAAGTCCCTGCTACTAATGTTCCAAAAGAAACATCATTTATATTTGCTTTACCTTCAGTCTATACTCCTTCTCAAACTGTAGGATTAGATGAATATTCATTATCACCTGTTTCTTCAACTGATACTGCTGTTGTAAAACTTGATGGTGGTTTTTTTGAAGTAGTTTCTAGCGGCACGACAACATTAACCTGGTCTTATTTTGGCTTAGATAACGGCGTTTACCGCGAAAAGAGAGTTTCAAAAACTATCACCATTAATGAATTTGATCCAGTTGAAAGCATTACTATTCCAACCTATGATTTATCTCTTAATAATTATTCTTTAGTTGTTGGCAATAGCGTATCTTTAACTTTAGGTGTCGCTCCTGCAACCGCTAAATTAGATTTTACTGTTACATCAAGTGATGCTGAAGTCGCTTCAGCAACCATTAATGAAAAAACCTTAACTATCACGGCTCTTAAAGAAGGTGAGACAACGATTACTGTCGCATCAAAAGAAAATCCAGAAATTAAGGATGAGGTCACAATCAAGGTTGTTGCTCCTTCAACAGAGGATGCATATTTAGACTTATTATTGACTCATAAATTCGTTTATACAAATATTTATAGCGGAGCAACTTATACGCTTTACTTCTCTGAAGACGGAACTGGATATCAAATTGAAGATTCTGATGCGATATATCATTTCGACTTTGAATGGAGATTAGAAGATAACATTGTTTATTTTGAAAATTATCAAGATGATGAAGCTAGTGGACTTGGTCCAGTTTACTCTTTCTCTGAAGGTAAGATTCTTGATGATTTAAGCGCGATTTCCTTTGATGATGAAGAAAATTATACAACTAGAGATTTTATCGCGGAACCTTTAGAGGCTTAATCTATGAAACATAAAACGTGTTTATTCTTACTTCTAGCAGTTTCACTATTTAGCTGCGGACAGACATCAACATCCATAGCTACTTCCGAAACACCTACTTCCTCGGTGACTTCTATTTCGCCTTCATCTATTTCATCAGTTCCTGAGGAACAAACAATTGATGGCTTAATTGAAGATTTATCAGCTATTACCGATAAAACATATAAAGCTGTTGCCCAAACGGTTACAAGCATTAATTATTTAACAGATTATGATCCATTAACCATTACTTCTTTTGATGATTTTGATGTCACGCGTTATGTTAATGACGGAAACGGAATGATTGAAAGAAAAGGTAATTTCTATTTTGAAGATGATATAGAAGTTTCACCTTATATCATGCAAAGATTCCATGATAATAATTATTTTTATCAGATTATCGATTATGAAAATACTAATGATGGTGATCAAAAGACAGTTTTGCCTTATGACGTAAATTATGAGGAAGCAAATTTAAATATTGGATTTACTTTTAATGAAATTCTTTCTTTGCAAAACTTAAAAAATTTTGATGGTCTAGAAAACTATAGTATTACTTTTGAAGGCGATTTGATTAATGGAGATGGTGAGTACTCATATTCTTATTCAATAACTCAGTATGTCCAAGGAACTCAAACGCCTGCTAGAATTTTATGTAATGCAGCAACGTTTATTGTCGAAAACAATTTCGTGATATCTAGTGAAATAAAAACTAGTGATGAACTCTATGCTGGAGCAGTTAAAGCCAACTGGCAAGACGTAACTGTGACATCTACTTATTACCAAGGAGACTTTCCTTCTTACGAAGGAACCCTATTAAATCCTGATGATTATGTCTCAGCAAGCTAAAAAACGTTTTGTGACAAAAAATATTTTCTAATTAAGAAATAAAACATTTGCCATAAGGTTGGTATTTTGCTAAAATAAGTCAGTATGCCAACCATTGTCTTAGGAAAAGGAGGTCGTATCAATGTCAAGAGTATGTGTTTTTACTGGTAAAGCACCTTTAAGCGGAAATGCTCGTTCACACTCATTAAGAGCTACTCGCAGAAGATGGGGAGTAAATTTACAACCAGTTAAAGTTAATATTGATGGTCGCGTTTGCAGAGTTATGCTCTCTACTAAAGCTATCAAGACACTCCGTAAAGCTGAAAAAGCTTAAGACTTATAAAAATAACGCTAGCGAAAGCTAGCTTTTTTTTATAAAATAATTAGTAATGGTTATCAAAAGTAATTTACAGATTTTTTTTAAAAATATTCTTTACGTTTTTATCCCGATGGGCATCGTCTATTTGGCTATTTTAGTATTCCTTTATAATTTTATTACTTCATCGGCTCAAGATGTAATGAATTTGATTAATCAAATTAGCTCTTTAGTTGGTGAGCAAGTTGATGTTGGAAGTGAATCTGTCGTAGCTTATCTTAATAGTGTTTTGCAACAAATTAATTTTCATGGATCAGTTGCTGATGTTTTAATCCAACTTTTCGATGGATCTTTTTTGAAAAATGCGATAAATGGGTTACTAGAATTGCTATTTGAAAACTTTGATGGTGCTCAAGGAGATATCAATAATTTAGTTAATCAAACAGTAAATAATTTAGTAAGAAATTTAACTGTTAATCTTGTTTTAATTTTGCTATCAATACCAGTCTCTTCCCTGTTAACATCAATGGCTATTAGAAGATCGTCGGCTAGAAAGACTTTACCTCAAAAAATTATTTCTTATATTGTTAAGCCGATTACCTTTGTTTTCTATACTGCAATCGTCTTCTTCTTTGGCGCACTCTGGTCACCATCTATTTTCATCACATTATTTATTATTTTAATACTTAATAGCTATGTTTCACTATTTCAAGCATATGTTATTTATAATGATAGACATATTAAATTCCGCGAAATTGTCACACTTAAAAATGCCTTATTTTTCTTTTTATCAGATGTGATTATTTTTGCGATTGTTGTTTTATTAGTAATATTATTTTATTTATTATTTAACGTTTTATACGCATTAATCCTAGCTATACCTTTCTTTATTTATACGACAAATATTCTTTCTGTTGGCACAGAGGCCTATGTTTATTCTAAGACTCGTCATAAAGTAGAATTAGAGAAGAAACAAGCCTAAAAATACGAAGAAAACCGCTAAATAATAACTAGACATGATATAAAAATCATCGCGTTTTACACGGTGATAAAAACGTTTATATACGACCATCAAATCGCTAAAGAAATATAATGCAAAACCAAGAGCTAGACAATAATAAACTGGGTTTGAATTTAAATAACCGATTATAAAAGTTAAAACGCTGTTGCCTAGTAGTGTTCCAAAATATATTCCTCCCGATAAGGTATCTTTCTTTAAATGTTTTCTTAAGAAAATCAAGACTAGAACACATCCAGCAATTAATGCAGCAAATTGAATAAATAAGTGTTCATATAAATAAATAATACTATCAATCTGCACATTAATCGTGGTTATTAAATGACCGATTAAAAAGCAAATCGTTCCATAGACAAAATACCTTTTTTGCATTGATAACAAGAAAGCATCACCAATGACATAAAATAAAAATGGTAAATATAGAAGATAATTATTTGGTTCACTTATCAAAGCTCCTAGAAAAAGCATAAACAGAGGAAGGCATTTAAAAAGCTTTCTGAGTCTTTCGTTTTCTGTGTAAGCAAAAAATAATTCGATAGTGCAAAAAATAAAATAGAATAAAATGATAACAAATAGATTCATATTATGGTCACATGCTAATAATACCACACATCATGGTTAATTGCTAGACTGTAAAAAGCTTAAGATATTGATTTTTCTCTAAAGTTTAGTAAAATAAATTTACTTGCATGCATAGTTCATTGGTAGAACGTTAGCTTCCCAAGCTGAATAGGCGGGTTCGATTCCCGTTGCGTGCTCCATATTGAAAGCAATGGTTTGATACGCTAGAAATAGCTAATCAAGCCTTTTTTTGAGCCAAAATTAGCAAAATTTAGCAGTTATTTAACATAAATTGAGCATAAGCGACTTACCATCCTATTCTCTAACAATGAAGTTTTAGCTCGTGATTTTGCACTAAAAACTTTTTATAGCACAATAAACTTTTTGTCGCACAAAAAACTTTTTATTCTATTTATGATCGAGAAAAAACATTTTCAAAAAGAATATATCTTGCCTTTAAAAGTGAGATTAAATATACTTAAATTTTTGAAAAAAGAAATAAAAGAGTAAAAATTGATCTAGTAGAAATTAATAATCCTGCTTTTAAAACATATGATTCATTAACGTATTTAAAAAAGAGATATCAAGATAAAGAAATATTTTTTGCTTTAGGTAGCGAAAAACTATCTAATTTAGAGAAGTGGTATAAAATTGATGAATTATTAAAGAATTTTAAGTTTATTATTTTTAAACGAGGCGAAGAGGATTTTTCGTCTTTTAACACATCAAGCGATATTTATTTAAAATATCCTAACTCTTTTATTTTCTTTAATTATCATACAAATTTAAAAAACATTTCATCTACTAAAATTAGAGAATTAATCAATGAAGATGATTATAAAGATTTAAATGAACTAACTTATCAATATGTAATTAAAGAACTTTTAAAAATTAAGAAACTTTAAAATATTTATCATGAAGTGTATTTATTTTTAAAATAACTTTTGGAAATAATTTAAAAAATTTTGTTTTATGAGTTTTAAGAAAATCTCCTTTTAATGAAGATTCTTTATCAATATGAGATAAATCGTATTTTCCATTTACTTTCCATTTTTGAAGCATTCCAATATTTATCGCATCTTTTGGACAAAAGAAGGAGCAGCGCATACACATTAAACAATGATGGTGGAAGATAATTTTCTTTTTATTATTATCAAAAGTAATATTATTAATTGGACATTCTTTAATACATTTTTGACATAATATGCATTTAGTATCATCTACCTTATAAAAATAAGAATTTACTGGGCCACCAAGTCTTTGTATTTTAAAAATGAAAGAATTAAAAGCTAATAAAGGATTATATTTAACTTTTCTTACAATATTATTTTTAAGTTCATAAACTAAAATATCTAATAGCTTCTCGTTATAAATAAATAACTCTTTTATAAAGTCGTCTTCATAGCGAAAATGAATATTGTAAGGCATTAAAAAGTGGTATTCACTTAGAAGCTTTGCTTTATCTTTCTTTATTTTTCTAATTAAAGAGTAGGAAGAAGAATTATTTAAAATAATTGGTTCCCCGCTTTGCTTAGCAATAATAACTTTTTGATTTTTGTTTAACTTTATTCTTTTGATGAATCTATCAAAAATAATAGGCGTGTTAAAAGCATAGATCGGATAAGAAAAAATTATTAAATCATAACTATTTAAAGAAGAAGATGAAGAAGTGCCATCAATTGATAAAAATTCAACTTCACCTAAGTTTTCTTTTGTAAAGCGTTCTTTAATTTTTTCTACTAAGTATTTAGTGTTATATGTACCTGTAAAATAAATAATGAGGGTTTTCATTTTGAATTAATTTTGTTAGTTAAGTTAAAAATTTTTGAATTTTCATTAAGATTTAAAAGGTTTTTTCTTAAATTATAGATTTTTGGATAACCCCATGAATGAAAAAGTCCACGTGGTCCAACCCGTTTTGCTAAAGGAGTGTAATCACAATCTATCCCTTTTAAAATAGATAAAGAAGCTTTAGCGCTATCCATGAAAATAAGTTTCATAATAGAAGGAACAAATATATAAAAGAGCTTATTATAGGCTTTATTTTTCTTATCAAAAAGTTTTGTAACGGCAATTCCTGGATGAGTTAAAGTAATGTTTATATTTTGACTTTCTTTTAAAAAGAGCAAATAACTTGTTAAAAGGTGTTTAGAAAGGGCGTAGCGTTTAGTTTTATTCTTCACATTGTTTAAG
>CALVKD010000018.1 GCA_944332525.1 uncultured Bacilli bacterium
TTCGTCTCAGCTACTGGATTCTTACGTGGGCGCCCACGTTTTCTTTTTACTTGTTCTTCTGGCATTCGTCCACTCCTTTCGTTAGTTTATTAATGTCGTATAATCGTAGTCGGATGAGGCGTATATATCTTTACAAAATTCATTAATATACCACAAGACATAAATTAATGCAGATACACGGTCTTTATCCATCTTCTTTACAACTCTCTCTATTGTGACATTACCATTAGGTAATTGTTTTAATTTTAAGTTTGCTATTTCTTCAAATAAGCAATCAGTCTGCAAGAATGGTGCCACTTTATTATCAAAGTCATCCTGTTCAGATACCGAAAAATCATTTAATTGCTTGCTGCATAACAATCGCAACCTCTTACTGTCAACCATATCAATAAAATTTGTAACAATTTTACTTTGTGCAGTTTGCGCCTTTAAGTTATATAATATCTTTTCGGACTCTTCTGGATATTCTGGTGTATTATCGTCATTTATAGTATTCCAACATCCAAGCGATTTATTGGTAACTGGATCAAAGCTTTCTTTTAAAAGCTGATCAATTAAACCGGCACCCAATCCGTTGCCATCGACAACAACACCTTGCGCATTATATCGTTGTTTAATTTGTTTTATGATACAGGCTTGAGCCGTAAAATTCATAATATTTGGAATATTAATAATATTGACTATATCTATAGAAACAATACGAGTTTTATCTTTATTTCTTTTAACTTGTGCGACACACACAGATGATTGATTATTATTTGTATTTTGTGATCTAGCGACATCAACACCTAGATAATATTCATCATCAGACCTTGCGAAAATTTGTGTCTCCGTCAGGGAACGGCACTCCATCAACTTATTTATATTTACTAACGCATGATCAGCACTTCCGACCCATCTAGATTCATAGTTTTGAGCAAACGCTACCGGAGACATCTCTTTTTTCTTTTTTAGGATTTGACTTTTCGTACTTCCACGACCATACCAACATGCCAAAAACCATGAAGAACCTAGTACCATATCTCCATTCAAATGAACCATGCCATTATACATTTTTACGCTTCTCTGATATTCATCGCTTCCCCGGAATCCAGAAGTTGTAAAGAAATTGATTTGCTGATTTAGTTCACAGGGATCAACGACACCTAATTTCCCAACAGTATACCTTGGGACTTCGACGATGGGTTTTAAAGCATCTTGAAAGAGTACGTCATTCAATAATGCAGACTCTTCTATGTTGATTCTTTTGCGTCTTTGCCCCTTTGAAGACTGCGCATTTGCCAAATTATCTATTTTACTATCGGATTTAAAATTGACCTCAGCATCATTTTTCGAGAAACGTGGCTTTCCTTTAATTTCATTTTCCAACATCGGAAAATGCTTCATAATCTCACTGTGCTTATCTTTAATAAGTTCAGCAGCATTTTCTTTTGTTTGTGCTGTCATCGCAAGATCAATACCGGGAAAGAAAATCGATGTAAGATACATTGCCAACACTTCATCATACGTTTTACCATATCCTCTAGGGAAAACTCCATATAAACTTACAAAACGCATAATGCATCTGAGATAAATTCTTTGATCTGGATGTAATGTAATACCACCAGTTTCAGGTTTGATTAAATCTAAAAAGAGATCCGGATACCAACGCGCCCATGAACAGAACTGTACATATTTATATAAATTTTTCCCAAACACAGAATTGTTCTGTGCTTTTTTTACTCTATCTTTTAGCATCATTCATCACCATCCGAATAATCCGATGGAAGAGTAATAAACTTCTTAATACTATCTCTTAAATCTTCAGATGGATCATCATCAAAAATACCATTAGGATCACCATACTGATCAATGTACTCTTGTTTCTTTTTATCATAAAACTTATATACATCTTCGTATGAGCACTGTGGTAATCCCTGTAAATCTCTTGCATAGTTGATATAGCACCAAATAGTAAAATCAAGAGCATCATTTGGTCGGAATTTAAAAGACGGCAGAATTGGAATAATATCGACAGCTTGTTCAACAGCTTTAAAGATTTCGGAGAAACTATTAATCCCTCCGTGAAGATCTGACTCTGATAATTGCTTCGGCGTAAGCTTTCCATTTTCGGCGGCGCTTTGTGCCGCATTATACCATTTCATCGCTTCAGCAACCTCACCTTTTGCCGTAGCGTCTTCTTCTTTGACTTTAAATCGGACATATGTTGCAAGTGCCTCTTGATGAAGATTAGTTTGAATCGAATAATTCAGCTTTAAGTTTTCATATTTATTATACATTTTCCTATATTCACTTTTAGTATATCCTTCGCCAAACAACCTAATAACATCATCGGTAACCTCAAAATCACTATCATCATGTCTAATTATTGCCGTTTCTTTATCTTCACTACATTGTTGCTTGTCATTACCAATAATGTTATTATATCTATTAATTAACTGATCTTTTTTTCTTTGAGCATTCGCATTTGAGGTTTTATGCATAAAACCTTCTTCTTCTGAATCTGAAAAACTTTTGTTTTTGTTTTGCCTCAAGGTATTGACATTTTTAAAATAAAATCCAACTATTTTATTCCCTTGTTTAGCTATTTCGTCATTGGATAAATATGTATTTTCAGATCGAGTTTGTAAGAATGCCGAATCAAGTTCATCTGTATAAAATGGCTTGTCTAACCTTTGACACATTGTTTTAAGTTTATTCTCATTAACAGTCCCATCATCATTAAGTACTGATTTT
>CALVKD010000019.1 GCA_944332525.1 uncultured Bacilli bacterium
ATTCAGATAGAGGTTTTCAATATACATCCAAACAATTTAAATTTAAACTAGATCAAGCTGGAATGATTCAATCTATGTCACGAGTAGGTAAATGTATTGATAATGGACCTATGGAAGGTTTCTGGGGTACATTAAAATCAGAAGCATTTTATGGATTACATTTTAGTGATGAAACGGAGTTGAGAAAAAAGATTGAGGATTATATATTTTTCTATAATAACAATAGACTTCAAAGCAATTTAAAAGGAATGACACCTAATTTTATGAGATATCATTCCTATTCAAATTATATTTACTTTTAATTAATTATTTTTATACTTTTTCCTGTCTACTTGACAAGGAGCAGTTCACTTTATTGTGACATTTTTATTTGCCATAATTAGAAATTTTATGAATTAGAGATATTAATTTAGGGTCAGTAATCTTTTTAACTTTTCGGTCATAAGTTATCAATCCATTCAATTCATCTTCAACATCGCTAAGCTGCGTATAGATAACTCCGGATAATTTATCAATATTGGAGTATACTTCTTCATATAATTCGCTTAGTCCTTTTTGAAACGAAAAATTATCAGCGTAGCCTTTATATCCATAGGTATTCGCTAAATTATAAATATGACCATGTTCCTTACAGACGTATCCACCGAATTCACTAATAAAGGCAATTGAGGATTGCTTATTGATGACATCAGTAATTTTTCGAAAATAAACATGGAGTGATAAAAAATCACTTTCACCATTTCTAAACCAGCCAGAAGTAGAATCAATTAGTCTAGTTTTATCCCAAGATTTCACTTTGCGATAGAGTTTATCAGCTTGAAATTGACCCCAGCCTTCATTAAATATGGTATAGGCGATGACTGATGGATGATTATAAAGGGTATCGACAATCTTTTTCGCGGTTTTAAGAAAATAATATTTATCGAGAAATGACCGATTTGAATCTTTCTTTCTTTCTTGATATGCCAAAGAGATGGTCGGTAGAACCGTTTCTTTTAAGTAGGAATAATGAGAATTATTGATAAAATCTTGAATCAATAATATTCCAAATTTATCGCAGAGATAATAAAAATAAGGGCATTCCATCTTAATATGTTTTCTTAAACAGTTAAAACCGAGTTGCTTGACATATTTTAAATCTTCTTTGTAAACGGAATAAGATTTTGGGGTAAGAATGCCGTCGAGATAATATCCTTGATCAAGTAATCCGTTAAGAAAAATTCGTTTATTATTTAAGTAAACATAGTGATCATCTTTATTAATATGAATTTCTCTTAATCCGAAGTAGGATTTGATTTCATCTTCTCCGCATGTGAAAGTTACATCATATAAAAATGGATCGTCGACATCCCATAGATGCGGGGTGGAAAATTTGTGCTCAAAGGTATTTGAACATTTTTTTTGATAAATTAAGTCGTCACCTTCATAGATTTTAACAAGAATCTCTTTATCGCAGTCAAAATCAATTTTAACCATATTTAAGGATGTGGTTATTTTAAAGTCGCGAATGTGATGCTTTGGTAAAGATTCGATAAATAAAGGAAAATAAATACCTTCTGTCGATGTATAAAACATACCTTTTGGCTTAAGACTTTGTTTTCCACGCGGATAAAATTCTTCATTTAAATCTTGAGTAATGATGATTATCTCATTTTTTCCAGCTTTGAGATTTGTTAATTCAATTTTTAATGGTGAATTAAAAAAGCGGTAAGAACCTTGATCTTTATTGTTTAAATAAACGGTAAAATAATTATCAATGCCGAGAACAACTAAATAATTAATATCCTTAATAAAATCTTCATCGACATAGAAAAAGCGGTGATAGACAATTTTATCATCAACTTGAAGCTCTTCATTTGCACCAGATAATTTGCCTTTGAATGAAGATGGTACATTTATAGTTTTTTGAAAATGTAAATCATCTAAAGCAAATTTCTTTGTCAAAAAATAATCCCATTTGCCATTTAAACTAAGATAAGATTCGCGTTGGCAATTTGGCAAAGGATAGGCGTTTAAGGAAATTAAGCCGTTATCTAATATGCTCATTTCTTGATCAATTAATCTTTTTTTCATATTATTTCACCTTATAGCGATCATAATAAACCTTTAATATTCCATGATAATCTTCATTCCAAGGTTTATTTTTCCCATAGAAATGGATAATGATTGTATTTTTTTCTACCCAAGTTAGATCTATTTTAAGACCTTTTGCATGGTTTCGGAGATTAAATAAAGTTATCGCGCGATCTGAGAGATTATAAATTAAGCGATCGACAAGAATTACTTTATTGCCGTATAGAGCTGAGATAACATCTTGATCTGGCAGAGTTAGCAAATATTTTTTTCTCTCTAAAAATGAATAAACTTCCTCTTCGTTTAGTTCAGCGCGAAACTTTTTTAAGTTGATTAATAGAACACCTGTATTAAGATAAACGCTATCTTTATCAGAAGAATTTTTTATTTGATTAAATCTAGTTAGAAAATTACCGATGTTTGACGCTCCGGCAAAATAGTTATCACCTAAATCCATGTCGTATAACGATGATAAATCGCCTTTGACAATAATATCCGGATCGAGATAAAGAATTTTATCAAGAGTATCTGGCAAAAACTTTGCAGCAAAAATTCGATAGTAAATAGTTAATGGATAGCGATCGGTTACTTTCGCGTCACGAAATTTTGACTCATCAATGTTGATTATATGGAAGTGATTGTTATTGTTAAAATAATTTTTATATTCTGATAAATTATCATAATCAATATCATTAGAAAAAATATAAAAATTAAGTTCACAATGATTATAATCATTTATTGAACGAATTAATGATATAGCGTATGGAAGATATGAATGATCAAAAGTCAATAATACATTCATTGATTGTTCCTCGTATAAATAAATTATAATAAATCTTTAAAAGATATTCTAATAATATTAAAAAAAGTGTTTAATATCAAAGAAAGGTTATATGTTATGGATGTCAACAGTTGTTTAGAAAAAATTGGTCAGACAATTAATGAATTAGAAAGATTATATCCTTCGTTAATGAAAAATGATTCTTTGAATTTAAGTCAAGATAATTTGCTTGAAGCGATGACGTTTGTTAGCAAAATAAACGGGCTTGAAAGCACATTAGATGCTGAGTTTATCAAAGAAAATAATCTTACTACGCTTTTCGATATGATTAATATTGATAAAATCAAAATTGAAGCAGCGCATTACGATGATCAAAATCTTTTCTATGATTACATCGGGATTATTTATCCTCAATTAAAATTTCGCTTTAATTTAGTAAAAAAGAAATACTTTTTGAATCCTGAGACTCTTGAAAAGTTAATTATCACCAAAGAATATTATCAATATTTAACTAATTTGCTTAAAGATTATTTAGAAATGAAAATTGATAATAAAATTTCAAAAGAAATGGAAGAAATATTGCAAATCATCCACCTCTATAAGGTTTATGAAGGTGACGATAGGGTCTGTCTAGGAAGCATGATTAATTATATCGACTCTTTAACTAATGATGAAGAAAGAGGACGCATCGTTATTGATTCTCATGCTAACTTAAGATATAAGAAATTAGCTCTTAAAACTTTCTTTCCTTGTCTAAATGCTAAGGTTAATGATGTGGTATTTATTGATTATTCATTGACCTATTATGTCAAAATATTAAAAATTCAAAACGAAGAAGAAAAGGTAACATTACATTAATTATGAAAAAAGTATTAATATTATTAGCTGCATTAACTTTAGTCGCCTGCAGCGGGCAAACATCGACTATCACATCATCTATATCTAGCTCTATTGGTTCAAATTCTTCAGCTCAAAGCTCCTCTGTTTACAATGAATATGGGGAAACGGATCCTAATCTAGATGGTTATTTACCATATGATGAAGCATTTAACGATGGTGAAATCGATTTAGAAAATAGTTATAAAGATGGTGAATTTACTTCTCCTTACATTTCAAACAAAAGCAATCCAAGCAAAACAGAAGTTCGCTTTTCTTCATTAAATGATGTTCACGGGACTTTATACTTCCCTGATGGCGACGGAAACGGATTTGATAATACAGCGTATTATTTAAATGAATATCAAAAAGATGGTGATGCCATTAATATTTTAGCCGGCGATATCTTTCAGGGCCAATACGTCAGTAATATGACGCATGGAAAAGCTTTTATCGATGTTATAAACTTAATGGATTTTGATTGCTTCGTCATCGGTAACCATGAATTTGACTGGGGACTTGATGTTTTGAAAAGTTATAAAGACGGGGATTTAACTAATGGTGAATTAAATATTCCTTTCCTTGGCGCGAATATCTATTATAAGGGTACAGATTCACATCCTGATTTCATCGATCCATACATGATTGTTAATTATGGTGATGTCAAAGTCGGTGTTATTGGTATGATTGGCGATTCAATTGAGAATTCTATTGATGCTAACAGGGTCGGTAATTATGAATTTAAAAATTGTCAGCAATTAACCCGTAATTATTCAAAGATTCTTCACCAAGATTATGACTGCGATTATGTCGTTTTAGCAATTCATGATTACGATGAAGAAGATTTTAGCTATTTTGCTTCATTTAACGGCGATGAAAGAATTGATTTAATTTTTGGCGGACATACCCATTATGTAAAAAATGACCGTTTTGTTAGAAGCGATGGAAGTTATCTTTATGCTTTACAAGGCGGTGCGAATAACGAAAGAATCGTTACGGCAAAAATTGATATAGCGACAAATATATCCTCCTATAAATTTGATTATTATTCATCAAACCGCGATAGCGAAATCCAAGATTACTTGTTAACTAACTTTGGTGATTTTATCTCTCAAGCAAATGAAGTAGTGGCAACGCTTGACAGAAGAAAAGATGGATATGAAATCGGTACGGAAACGGTAGAATATTACATGGATTATTATAATGTCCAAGCCGCTTTTATCAATACCGCGGGTGTAAGGGATTCTTTGCCTTATGGAGAAATTACAAATAATGATATATTAAAAGTCTATCCTTTTGATAATCTTCTCTATGACGTAGTGATGTCTGGTAGAGATTTATATTATCTCTTAAGAAATCAACAAGACTTCCTCTATAGCGCTTCGCGCGGAAATATCGATATTTCCTATGATGTTTATTATCATGTCATCACGATAAATTATGTTTATACTGGATCTTATTATCGTTCCTACCTGAAAGATTCGTACTTTAAAAATTTAAATGTTACGTTAAGAGAAAGTTATCTTTCTTATTTGCAAGCTTAAAAAAAGAATCAGGTCATCCTGATTCTTTTCTTTTAATTGTCTAATTGATCGGATAAAGCTAGAACGTTTTTTCTTAAACCGAAGATTACAAGTTCATCGCCTGGACGGATTTCGTCATTAGCTTTAGGAGCAATATTTACTTTGTTCCTTTGAATGAGTAAGAGGTTGACGCTGAAACGGTTGCGAGGATTTAATTCCTCAACTGTCAATGGTTTAAAGGTTTGCGGAACTGGAATTTCAACGATACAGTAGTCATCAGAAATTGAAAAATAATCGACAAAGTTAGGGAAGGCGATTCTTGTAGCTAATCTAGTTCCGGCAATCTTTGTCGGTGAGATAATATCCGTAACACCTAATTTCTTCAAAATAGGGATATAGGATTCCTTATCGCAGCGGACAGTGATATTCTTGACACCGAGATCTTTTAAAGTGACATAGGTCATAACAGTTCCTTCAAATGATGAACCAAAAGCGATGATGACGTGATCGGCGTTTTGTACCCCAGCATCTTTCATTGCCTTATCTGATGTTGAATCGGCGATATAGGCTTGGGAAATGATATGTGAAGCCTGTTCAACGGCTTCTTCGTCAGAATCAATACCGACGATTTCGTCAGAATATGATGATAGTTCATCGATTAAAGATAAACCAAATCTTCCTAATCCGATAACAAAGATATTACGTTTTTTCATATGCTCCTCCTATCCGATAATAACATTGCCTTCGACGTAGCGCAATGACCCGACATTAGTGTCGGTAAAACGATTGTTGAAAAATGAAATAAAGGTGACTGGTCCGAGTCGGCCGACAAACATAGTTAAGCAGAGAATTAGTTTACTTGCTGCAGTTAGTGAAGGTGTCACGCTTAAAGATAATCCCACTGTCCCGAAAGCTGATACAGTTTCAAAAATGATTTCTTCTAAAGAAAATTTGTTTCCTTCAACGAGCAAGATAGAGAAAGTAATTAGCATGCAGAAGGCAATTGATACTGTTGTCAAAACATAAGCTTTAAGAATTTGCTGTTCAGAAATTTTTCTGTTAAATGCATGAATTTGTGGTTCACCGAGAGCAAAACATTTTACTGATGTTACAAGAGTAAAGAAAGTAATGGTCTTAATACCTCCACCTGTCGATGCCGGCGATGCTCCGACAAACATTAAGAAAACAGTGAAGATAATCATAGCGTGATTAAGCTTGCTAGCTAAATCTACTGTAGTAAAACCAGCTGTTCTTGTCGTAACTGATAAAAAGAAAGACTGAAGCCAAGTAAATTCATTAAAATTACATAGTTTATATATCAGAGTACCAAATACTAATAAAACCAATGTGGTTGTAATAGCAATTTTTGTATGGAAATTAAATCTTTTAAAACGTCCTCTTTTTTGAATTACATCAAAGATAACAATAAAACCGATACCTCCAAAGATGATTAATAAAGCGGTAACGATATTGAAAAGGTAATCATTAGTAAATGAGATTAACGATGTTGATCCGAATAAGTCGAATCCGCAGTTATTAAAAGCAGATACAGCTTGGAAGATCCCGTAACCTAAGGAATCGATAAACGAATAATGCCAAATAAAATATAAATCGATAACTAAAAATATTGCTCCAACGAATTGAATTATAAGTGATATAAAAACAATCTTTTTAACTAAAGAAACAATTCCAGAAAGAGATGATTGATTAAGTGATTCACGGAGTAATACGCGTTGTTTATAAGAAATCTTAAAACCTAGCATAATGGCGATGAAGGTAATTATGGTAACCGAACCTAAGCCTCCGAATTCAATTAATAGAGTTAGAATAATTCTTCCACCGAGATTTAAACAAGCCCCGACATCTAGTACAGGGCAAAGCCCGGTGACGCAGACGGCTGAGACAGAAGTAAATAAAGCGTCAACAAAATTCATTCCTTCACCTTTATGGAATATCGGCAAGGCTAATAAACAAGCACCGATAAGAATGACCATGAAGAAGGAAAATATAATTAATAGCAGTACCGAAACTTTTTTTAAAGGTTTCTTTCTTTTACGAGTTTCCATAAAATTGATTCCTAGTTTGCATTATATCACCTTTAGAATGTATAAAAAAGAGTTTGTTAATTTATGAATTATATAATTTTTTAATTTATTTAGTAGCTTTTTCATTAAAAAGGAGGCATTTCCTTTCATATTTAACTTACTAGTAGTAAAATAAAAAACGGTGAATTTATGGTATTATTTAATAACTTAGATTTCAGTAACGATGTAATCTATTATATTTATTTAGTTTTATTTATTATCAACACAATCTTAATTATCGTAATTAATGTATTTTATTTTCATCAATATTTTTATGCGATAACATCTTTGTTTTTAAAGTCTAAAACTTATCCAGAAGCAAAGAAAAATCATAAGTACGGGATAATTATTGCTGCACGTGATGAAGAAAATCAAATTCCGCAATTAATTGATTCGCTTAATAAGCAAAACTACCCTCGTGAACTTTATCAAATATTTCTTATAGCGGATAACTGTACGGATAAAACAGCTGATACTGGTCGAAAATTAGGATTAAAAGTCTATGAGCGATTCAATAAAACCGAAATTGGCAAATCATATGCTCTAGACTATGCGATTAATTTAATTTTCAAAGATCCGCAATATGATGATTTAGAAGCGTTTTTTGTCTTTGATGCAGATAATTTAGTACCCGCTAATTTTTTATACGAAATGAATAAGGTATTTGATGCGGGATATAAGGTATCAACTTCAATGAGAAATAGTAAAAACTTTGATTCTTCTTGGGTTGCAGGTGGGCAAGGTATTTCTTTCCTTAGAGAAGCGTTAATGATTCATCATTCGCGTAGCGCCTTCAACATAGGAACATATATTTCTGGAACAGGATTTTATGTTTCCCGCGACGTCTTACAAAAGTATGGCGGTTGGCCATTCCATACATTGATTGAAGATATTGAGTTCTCTTTGCAATGTGCATTAGATAAAATTAAAATTACCTATAATGAAAATGCTGAGTTTTTTGATGAACAACCAGTAACGTTGAAGGCTTCATTCAATCAGCGCCTTCGCTGGTGTCGGGGAACTGTTGAATGCTTTAAAAAATATGATTTTAAGCTTTTAGTCAATTCTTTCAAAAAAAGGTCCCTATTGATGTTTGAATTATTCTGCCATATCAATATTATTCCGGTTTTATATTTCTTCTATTCATTTTTCTATTTAATTGTAAATGCGATTTTTTATGCGGCAGGATGGATGTCTTCGAAAGTTTTCTTTAATTTCGTTGTTGCTGCATTTGTAGGAATGTTCATCTTCGTCTATCTGATTATCTTTATTATGGGAATGATTTGTATGATAAGATATCGGAAACATGTGCATGTCTCGGCAGGTAAAAAGATATTTTATGTAATAATGTTCCCAATTTTTATGGCTTGCTACATTCCAATATATGCAGTAGCTCTGTTTAAAAAAGTTAAGTGGAAAAAGATTCCCCATGATGATACACGCGATATAACCCAAGTTTAGTATGAAAAATATAGTTGCCATTTTTACAGATTTAAATGAATTCTCAGTTAAAAGAGAATTATTGTTTCGTTACCTCAATTCAATTGATGATCAAGTTTACTACGTTGTTTTAACAAATAAAAGATTAGGTAAAATAAATCGCTTTTACTCTAATAACAGAATGATTATTTCTTTAGGCTATAAAGAAAATATTGATCGCCAATTCGTCAAGTCGCATTTGAATGAAATAGCTTATTTTATCTCATCTTATGATATTGAGAAAGTCTATTACTGCGATAAAGAATTAGATATTTTATCTAAACATTTTTTAATTCAAAAAATTGATGAGAGTTACTATACGGATATCTTAGAAGTTAATCATCATATCGATTTAACTTATAATGAAAGATCGCTTTTAATTGATTTTTCCTACCGCGATAATATTAAACCATTTGAAAAAGAAGTCATCGAAAATTTAATTGCATCGGGACTTTATAAGATAAATTTATTTATTAGAAAAAATGATCGGAAAATGTTTAATGAAATGTTTGAAGGCAAGGTTAAGTTAATCGTAAAACGTGATTTCTTTGAAAAATATAATGACAATTTTGATTTTTCCATTATCTTTTCTCAAGAGGATGTCTTGACCTATCTTGACTGTCGAAAAGAAGGATTAAGGGTATTTTCTTTTGATAATACTTTTGATGGATGCTTAAAATTAACTAAATCAAAATATTTATTTCAAATTGCCCGCGTGTTTGCCTCACGTTCAGAAATGGAAAAAATCAAATTGGAATTTCAGGAATACTAAGACAAAACATTAATTTTTTGTTAAGATTAAAAACTGGAGGTAGTTATATGATAAAAGAGTATAAAAAGATATATAAAGAAATATTAAAGAAGATTGAAGAATATCAAACAATAGTTGTATACCGTCATCAATCACCAGATTTTGATGCTTCTGGGACACAAAATGGATTGGCTACCTGGTTGAAAGATTCTTTTCCTAATAAAGAAATCATTACTCTAGGAAAAGATTTTTATGATTTCACACCATCATTATATCCTCATATAGATGAAGTAGATGTGACAGATAAAAAATTTCTTGCAATAATCGTCGATACGGGTAATAGCTCGCGAATTGATAATGATTCATTTAATAAGGCTGATTTTAAAATTAAATTTGATCACCATCCGGCTGTTGAAGATTATGCGGATATTTCTATTGTTAATGAGCATCTCGCATCATGCAGTGAATTAGTACTTGATTTTGTTAATGCCTTTGAAAAGAAATATCCTCTCTCGCCTTTAGCCGCAAAATATTTTTATTCCGGCATTGTCGGTGATTCTGGACGCTTCCTCTTTTCCGATGTCAATGCCCATACCTTTGAAATGGCTTTGATTTGCATTAACAAGGGAATTGATATTAATAATGACGTTTATTTACCGATGTATGAAAAGAGTATGAGCAATCTTACCGTTACAAAATACATACTTAATCACTATACGTTATCGCCAAAAGGTGTCGCTTATTACGCATTAACTCAAAAAGATTTAGATGAGCTAAATATTCGCTGTGATCAAGCTAAGAACTTCATGTCAATTTTCTCAAATATTAAAGGCATAAACATTTGGGTTAGCATCTCTGAAAATACTGAGAAGAACGAATTCAGAGTTTCTATTCGCTCTAAGAAGATCGCTATCGACGGGGTTGCTTCACAATTCGGTGGAGGCGGACATGCCCAAGCTTCAGGAGCTAAATTAAAAACTCTTGAGGAATTACCTAATTTAATCTCGGCATTAGATAATCTTGTAAAATAAATAAGTGAGGAAATCCTCACTTATTTTTTAAATAATTCTGATAAATTTGATAAACTTCATCGGAGAGATCTTCAACTGATATCGTTTCGCTCTCTAATTTGATATCAGCAAAGGATACTTTATCTTCAGAGAATGCTTCATCATCAACTTTTATCCGCGCGGAAATATTTTCCTCAGAGTCACCGCGTACGAGCATTCGCTTTTTTCTGATTTCTGGTGTGCAATAAAAGTAAATAACAAAGAAAGAAGGATTGATATCCTTTAATTTTTTTGCCCCATGCGGCTCAAGGATAACACATTTATCGTCGCCAACTTCATCTTTAGTCGTACCATAGAAATTGTTGTTATAGCAGGTATATTCTAAAAATTTGTTCTCTTCAATCATCTTCAAGAACTTATCTTTGCTAACGAAATGATAATCTACGTCATTTATTTCATGCGTACGCATTGAACGGGTTGTCGTTGTAATGACTTTTTTCAACCCATATTTTTTAAATAAAATTTTTGCTACTTCGGTTTTACCAGAAGCTGAAGGACCCATTAATATTAACATACATATATCATATACTAATTATTGTTTTAAGTGAAAGAAAATTATTATAATTATTTTATGAAAAAAGTTATTTGTTTAGGAGGAGGAATTACTTCTCTAATTGCCGCGATTACATTAAAAAGAAGGCATAAAGATTATTTGATTACTGTTATTGAAAAAGATAATGAATGCCTGAAAAGGATTAAAATATCTGGCAATGGGAGATGTAATTTTACTAATAAAAATATCAGTTCAATCCATTACTCTAATGGTGAATATATAAATCATATATTATCTTTTTTTAATAAAGAAAAAGACGAATTTTATAAATCAATAGGACTTTTATACTATTACGATGATGAGGGTCGCGGCTATCCTTTATCCGATTCTAGCCGTAGCGTTTGGACTTTAATCATGGACGAAGCAAAACGCTTAGGTGTTAATATTGTTTATGATGAAATTAGACATATTGAATATCATCCAAATATTATTTTAAAGGGAAATAATATTTATCAAACGGATTATTTGATTTTGGGCTTAGGCGGACAATCTTATCTATATAAGAGAGATAATTACGCTTTACTCGATGAGTTAAAGATTCCTTTAAAAGAGGCAAAATCTTCACTTTGCCCAATTATTGTTGAAGAAAAAATACCGGCTTATTTAGTCGGAAAACGAGTAAAATGCGTGGTAAATCTATTAAAAAATAACCAAACCGTCTATCAAGAACAAGGAGAAGTTCTTTTTAAAAAAGATGGATTATCAGGAATTTGCATATTTAATATTTCAGCAAAAATTAATCGTCTAGGCAAGGCAAAATATATTATATCCTTAGATTTGACAAGGGGATTAACTTTTGAAGATATTTCTTTACGTGAAAAAGAATATGGAAAAGAAAAAGCTTTAACAAGCCTTGTAAATGAAGAAGTAAAAACTTACATCCTTTCGCTTAAAGAAGATCTTTATTCAATATTGAAACATCTTAGCTTTACCTATAAAGATAACTATCCATTAAAGGAGAGTCAGGTAACCAATGGCGGTATTCCGTTAGGAGAAATCAATTTAAATGATTTATCATTAAAAAAATATCCGAAAATCTATGCTGGTGGTGAACTCATCGATGTCGATGGGGACTGTGGAGGATTTAATATTTTCTTTGCTTTTGCTTCCGGATACTTTATCGGTAATAAAATAGACTAAGCATTGCTGCTTAGTCTTTTATTATGTGGACCGAAGGGACAACATAAAACCGCCTCCTATGGGGGCGAGAATTTCAAAGCAGTAGCGTTGAGTAAATAAAAACTTCCTCTGGTATAATAAGTAGTGTTCAATTGCCTTTATACTCAA
>CALVKD010000020.1 GCA_944332525.1 uncultured Bacilli bacterium
CTTGAAGTGGTACATTTTCTTCTAAATGCATCTTTACGTACTGCAGCTTTTCTTTTAATGTATATTTCATAACAAAAACCCCCATTTCTATCATACCCTAATGGGCAAAGAAATGGGGGAAGTTTCAGTAATTTTGGTGATCCTTAGGAGACTCGAACTCCTACTCTTCTCCTTGAGAGGGAGACGTGTTAACCAGTTCCACCAAAGGACCAATGTGGTGCCTAGTTATTACACCACATTTTTTACATCAATGCAATAGCTTTTTCAATTCTCCGGTTAATTTCTTCCTTACCGAGAATTCTTAAGATGTAATAAATATTTGGAGATTGTTTTGATGAAGTTAATGCAATTCTAATCATCTCTGCAACATCACCGACTTGTCCAATATAAAGATCTCTGTTTTTCTTTAAGGTCTTCATATTTTCCGCAAAATGATATTTGGCTCCTAAAGCTTTTAAAGAAGCAAACCAAGTGCTTTCATCGGTATCATAATTTAAAGTAGCAGCGAATTCTCTTAAAATATTTTTAATTAATTCTTTATCAAAATTTGGATTGAACGGTAATGGATTGCTTTCCATTAATTCAGAATAATATGGTTCATACATAAACTTAATCTTATCAAAGACTTCAGAATAGGTAACATAGTCTTTTCTTGGATTATGTTTATCCTTTTCAATATCCATAATCTTTTCAAAATATTCTTCATTAGAAGTAATGAGCTTATAGAAGTTTTGATCATACTTTTCAGTATATTTTTCCATTTCTTCTAACATCTTTTTCGCGGTATATTTTCCGATTACTTCTTTTGAAATATTTCTTAATTTTTCTAAATCAAATAAAGCTCCATCAAGGGACATCTTATCAAAGGAGAAGGTAAAATCATCTAATCCTAAAGTAGGATTTTCAATATGCCATTCTTCATAGTTAGAATTAGCAATTGTATATAAATATTCTTTAATTGCTTCAACTGGATAGCCGTCTTGGAGGAAATAGGCAATAGCAGCTTCATTATCTTTTCTCTTTGATAATTTTCTCTTGTTGCCGTTATCGAGTTTCATGATAACTGGAAGATGAGCATATTTAGGAGCTTGCCATCCCATGGAAGCAAATAATTCAAGGTGAATAGGTAAAGATGGAAGCCATTCTTCGCCGCGAGAGACAATCGTTGTTCTCATAAAGTGATCATCGACTAAATGAGCGAAATGGTAAGTTGGTAAACCATCAGATTTATAAATAACGATGTCTTGGTCATTTTCTGATAGGAAGAGGTGACCTCTAACTAAATCATCGACTTCAACTTTATTATTGTGATCGCCCATTGATTTAAAACGGATGACATAAGGTTTGCCTTCTTTAATTAAAGCCATAGCTTCATCGACTGATAATTTACGGCATTTTGCATATTCTCCATAGTAACCAGGGATAATTTTATTTTCTTCTTGAGTCTTTCTTAGAGCTTGTAAATCTTCTTGAGAGCAAAAGCATGGATAGGCCCGTCCTCTTAACAATAAATCTTTAATGACGACTTTATAAATATCCGCGCGGTGAGATTGGATATATGGTCCATATTTTCCTTCTTCATGGTCACCTAAATAACCTTCATCTGGGACGACATTAAATACTGCGAGTTGGTCAAGTAATTCTTTTCCTGATCCTTCAATTTCTCTTTTAGTATCAGTATCTTCAAGACGGGTAAAGAATACACCTTTGCTTTGATGAGCGACTTTTTCAGCAACTAAAGTTGTAAAAAGTGAACCAGTATGTAAAAAGCCGGTTGGTGATGGAGCAAAACGGGTAACTTCGGCACCTTCAGGAAGATTTCTTGGAGGATATCTTTTCTCTAAATCTAAGACAGTTTCTGTAATTTCTGGGAAAATTAAATTTGCTAAATCTGATAATGTAGCCATAAATAAACCTTTCTATTGAATCGGTTTAAGGAAGAATTTTCCATAAACCCTAAACGCGTTATTAACAGTGACGAATGCATGTGGATCGATTTTATAAATAATCTGCGTCGCCTTCTTTAATTCAAAGGAAGAGATAACAGTAAAGATAATCTTTTTGTCGGAATTATAGAAAGCACCTTTAGCATCGACAATCGTGCAGCCATGCGGGAATTGCTGAATGAGCATCTTAGCAACGCGCGCCTCGCTGGTGACGATTTGCAATTGAACCTTTTTATTTCTCGTCGAGATATGATCGATAACCAGTGATGACGTAAAGAAATAAATTAAAGTATACAAAGCCATGGTGAACGAACCAGGGACACCAGGTGATGTCGGAGTATCAACCGCGGCTAATAAGGTATAAGCGATAACAATTGATGTATTGATAATCAAAACATATTTACCAATTGCGATACCTTTTTTCAAAGCAAAGTACATTGAGATGATATCCGTGCCTCCGGTTGAGTGACCTAATTCAACAGCAACAGAAATAGCTAAGCCGTTTAAGACCCCTGCAAAAACCGCGCGGGCTAATAAATCGTTTTGGATATCAAAAATCTCGCACCACGATTCCGGTATCACAGAAATAAAAACAGATGTTAATAAGACATTGATAACCGAAAAGATAGCGAATTTCTTGCCGATGCAGAAGAAGGCTAAGATGAATAAAGGTATATTCACAGCGAAATAGATAATAGACTGCATCGTGGCATGACTAATAATATAATCGATTCCTAACTTATCTAATATTAATATTATTACTTGGCCAAATCCGGTTACACCTCCGCCGATTAAGTTATAATGATTTATATTAGAATCGACCAGTACACCATTTTCAATAACCGGTTCTATAATATTGGCGCTAGGAGCAACTAAAGCCCTATATGAATAAGCCAAAGCAAAAGCGGCAATAATCGTTCCAATTAAGATAAAGCCATTACTAGTTAGAAATTTTAAGACTGGATGTTCTAAGACATAATCATTCCATTTTTCTTTAAGTGCTGCAATACGCTTCATAAACTAATTTTTTCCTCATTAGTATTTTAGCATTTGAAAAATTTTTATCTATATAAAGATAATTGAAATAAGAAAGTCTTTTGCAAAACTTAGTTTCTTTATTAATTTTTGTAAATAAATGCATGACAGAAGAAAAATTTTAAAGTATAATCGCTATTGAAAAGCCCTAATAATAATGGTATTATTATTTGGCTTATGTTTTAACTAATAGGAGGTTCGACATGAATACCAAAGTCGGAAATTTCTTTGTTTCAATCGGTCGCGGAATCAAGAAAGGATTCTTCGGTCTTATCAACTGGATCAAGACAACTGCTTGGATTCAACCATTATTAATTGTTGCAGTTATCTTAGGTATCATTCTTTGCATTAAACCGGTTGGTTCATTAATCGGTAATCTCTTCAACCCAGATACCACCTATCAATTCTATCGTCAACATACCGCTGATATGGATGATGTCTTAACTGTTATGAATAAAGACGGTACTAGCATTGTCTTATTCTACAGCGAGGATTCTTCTAGTAAAGATGCTGAAACAGCTATTATCAATTTCAACGCTGCTAATCCATCAGTCAATTGGTACTGCATCAATGTCGATGGCACAAGCGATGAAGAAAATGATTTAGGTAAAACCGAAAAAGAACAATTACAAGATCAATTCGCTTATGAATTCCTCGATCAGTACGATAATCTTTATTACGAATTACCAGAAAGCATGAAGGATTCAAATTATCCAACAACCTTAGCTACCGATAGCGCAGCTATCCCAACTCCTCTCTTCGCTCGTTACGATAAAGGTGAATTATACGGAGTTAAAGTCGGAGTTAATTCAACTAACCCAGGTAAAGATCTCGATAACTTCATCAACGGCACTAAAGAAGACTGGGCTAACTTCACAATCTAACAAAAATAGGAACTGACAAAGTTCCTTTTTTTCTTGCTAATAAAAAAATGAGATAACTCTCATTTTTATTTTTTTATCTTTAATTCTTTTTCCCGAATTGCAAACTGCTCAATGACAATTGGAGGAACTAGCCCCGAGATATCGACGTTATGATAACGGAACTCTTTAATTGACGAAGAGGAAATGAAAGATTTACCAGGTGAGGCCATTAAAAAGACCATCTCAATACTTTTATCGAGATATTCATTACCCGCGGCTAAAGCGAATTCGTATTCAAAATCAGTCACCGCGCGTAAGCCTCTAACTATCGCTGAACAATTTAACTTCTTCGCGACATTAACAATTAAGTCTTCAGAAATTATTACTTCGACATTAGGAATATCTTTACAGGCTTCTTTCACCATCAATAAACGCTGCTGAGGGGTAAAGAAGGAAGTTTTAGAAATATTTTTCGCGACGCAGACATAGATTTTATCAAAAAGCTTCGCGCATCTTTTAATAATATCAATATGGCCGTTGGTCACTGGATCAAACGAACCAGGATAAATAACAGATCTCATTTTAAAGTCCTTTCTAAGAGAAGATAAACAATTCCGTAATGATATTTCTTATGAGAAACAAAACGTTCATCTTCATTTAATTCTTCATCGCTCTCTTTAACAATTAAGCAATCCTTATTTAATAAGTTTAATTCAATTAATAAATCGACAGCTTCTTGATAATACTCTTTAAATTTATAAGGTGGATCGAGATAGACGATATCGAATTTAATATTTTTATCGCTTAACGATTTTAAATAAGTATGAAAATCACCTTTATTAACATGCGTTTGTTCTTCAATTCTTAAAGTCTCAATATTATTTTTAATTGCCTGGTACGCTTTAAAGTTTTTATCAAGAAAATAGCATTCTCTTCCACCGCGCGATAATGATTCTAAGCCTAACGCCCCAGAGCCAGCGAATAAATCTAAAATCACCGCGTCAATAACCTTTTCACCGATAATTGACATTAAAGCTTCACGAACTTTATCAGTCGTCGGACGCGTCGTTGTCACTTCTGGAGCTTTAATTAATAAATGCCGGTACTTACCTGCGATAATCCTTAACATATCTTCTTTTTCCTTCTAAAACGGGAAAGCAAATTTCTCTCTAAATAAACAAAAGGTTCATTGGCCTCGTTATAGACTTTTAAATATTCTTGAACTAAGGGATGAGAATCTAAAGCTAGTTTTTTCTCATGGAGAATTTTCTTTTTTTCTTCGCAGATAGGTGAAGTACTCTGATACCAACGCAAGACTTCATTATAGGCATCTAAAGCTTGATTCATCTCCTTAGATAAACGTCTAACTTCTTCATTATTTATTAATTCTTTTTCAATTTCTTGATATCTTTTCATCACTTCGCGAGAAAAGATTTTATTAGCTAATAGAGTTTCTAATTCTTCAAGTTCCATAAGTACCTCTTATATCAGTATTTTACAAATTTATCGCTGATTAGTAAATATTTACTTAAAGCCGTTAATCATGCTAAAATAAGCCCAAGAGGTAACTATATATGTATATTTTAGAGTCTGGTCAAGATTATCTTGAACGCATTTTAATGATTAAGAATAAAAAAGGTGTCGTTAGAAGTATCGATATCGCTAATGAGTTAAATTTCTCTAAGCCAAGCGTCTCAGTCGCGATGAAAAAGCTTAGAGAAGAACATCTAATCGAAGTTGATGAAAAAGGTTATATCACCTTAACTGATGAAGGGTATAAAATCGCTTCCGGGATCTTAGAAAGACACGTCATCATCTCGAAGATGCTCATTTCCTTAGGCGTTAATGAAAAAACGGCCTTAGAAGATGCTTGCAAAATCGAACACGACTTAAGCGAAGAAACCTTCCAGGCCATTAAAAATCACTATTTGAATAAGATTAAATAAGGTTATCAATAAGTAACCTTATTTTTTCTTTTTACTGATTTGATAACGGATAAAAATAATAACTAAACAGATAAAGGCGATAGCAATGCCGATAAGAGCAATCATCCGCGGTAAGGAAATTAAACTATTCATAGATTACTCCTTCCTTTAATAAATAGACTTTATCGCAGTATTGAGAGATATTTTCTTGATGTGAAACAATAATTACCGACATATCTCCCTTTTCTTTTAATAAAGCTTTATAAATTAAGGAAGCGTTAAGCGAATCAATATTACTTGTCGGTTCATCGAGTAATAAAAGCTTTGGTTTTCTTAAAAAGACTCTCGCTAAACCGATTCTTTGTTTTTCGCCTAAGGAAATATTTAACGCACTTTCGTTAATAATGGTATCTAACTTATTAGGCAAATTATTAATAAACTCACCTAAAGAAGCTTTTTCTAATGCTGACATGATTTCTTCATCGCTAGCGTCTGCTTTAGCAATTTTTAAGTTATCGCGGATTGTTTCATTAAAGAGATAGGTTTGCTGAGAGAACATGCTGACATTATCTTTTAACGAAGCATCATCAATACTAAGTAATTCTTGATCGTTATAATAGATTTCACCTCGATAAGGATAATAACGCATCAAAAGCTTTAATAAAGTTGATTTACCTTCGCCGGACTGCCCTTTTAATAAGACGATTTCACCTTTATTAATATGGAAATTAACTTTATTTAAGATTGTTTTCTCATCATAGCCAAAGGACAGATTCTTAATATCTAAAGAAGCAAAATCAAATGTCTTATCGTTATGAACTTCTTTTACATTAGCTTTTTCATCAAGCAAAGCAAATAAGCGTCTAGCCGAAGCGAAGGTTTGATTTAAATTGCCTGGCAAGGAAGCTAAAGAAACCACCGGTCCAAAAGAAGTTAATAAAGTAACTAGAGAAACGATAATTAACGGAAAGGTGATTAATCCTTTATTAAAGAGATAAAAGTTTAAAAAGAGCATTGCTAAAGCGGAAAGAATAATTAAAGAATCGACAACGATTCTAACTGTTTTAGAGTTATATAAACTCTTTTCGCTTTGCTTTTGTAAGCTTAAAGTTTTTGCTAAATTTTCCTTTTTAATCTCTTCTTCCTTTTGCGAAAAGATAATATCATTTTTACCTTTTAAAATATCAAGGTAAAAACTTTGATAAGAAGCTAATTCGCTTCGGTAAATCTTTCCATTACGTTTATTGATTTGATAAAAGATAAGGGGAATAGCTACGCCGATTAACAAATAGAAAGCTAAAGCTAGTAAACCTGTTAAATAATGGACAAACAAACTTAAAAATATTACGATCACCCCATTAGCGATTAAAGCGATTAAAATCGGGGAAATAGTATGCGCGTAGAAAACCTCCAAAGTCTCAACATCGCTAGTAATTTGAGAAACCAAATCACCTTTGGAATCGTTATCGACTTTACTCGGAGAAAGGCTTCTTACCTTTTCAAAAATAATATGCCGAATCGAAGCTAAAATCTTAAAGGCGATATAGTGATTTGAATACTGCTCAAAATAACGTAAGACTCCGCGTAATATTCCAAATAATACCATTAATGATAATAAAAGAGGATAAGATAAATTGATAGCTAACCCTAAAGCCTTAGCTAAGGCTAATGAAGCAAAAATAGCTACTGACATTGCCAGAAGATTACCGACAATTCCGTTAATCACTGCTAAGATGACAATCTTTCTAAATCCTTTAATTAAGGATAATAACCTGATAATTAAATTCTTACGCATATAAATCACCTTCTATCTGTTTTTGCTTTTGATAAAGCGAGGCAAATTCTTGATTATCCTTGATTAACGAAGCAAAATTACCTCTTTCTTTTATCTCGCCATGCTTTAAGTAAAGTATTTCTTTGCAAGTCTGAAGATTTCTTAAATGATGCGAGATAACGATTACTAATTTATCTTGACTCAGTTTCTGAATTAATGAATTGATAATTTCTTCGCTTTCATTATCGATATTGCTCGTCGCCTCATCGAAGATATAGACCTTTTTATCTAAAGAAAGATAAATCGCTAAAACCATTCTTTGCTTTTGTCCGCCGGAGAGATTAGTCGTATCTTCGCTTAATTTATAATCTAAACTTAACGAATCTAAGCGCACTAATTTTAATAAATTCAAAATCTCTTCATCGCTTAAAAGAGGATTAATTAAACGAAAGTTTTCTCTAACAGTTTTATTAAAAAGATGAGAGTTATAGGAAATAAAAGCTATTAAATTAAAATAAGAACTCTCTTCGATACTAGACAAATTAATATCATCAATTAGTATCTGTCCTTCATGCATTAAACTTTCTTTGCTAAGCAACCTGACAATTGTCGATTTACCTCCTCCAGAAGCCCCGGCAATTCCGTACAATCCGCTTCTAGAAAAATTAAAGGAAACATTATTTAATGCTTTATTATTGCTGCCTTCATACGTCAAAGAAACATTCTTAAAGGTAATATTCTTAATATCATTAATAATGACATCACCTTTCTTTTCTTCTTGATAATTTAAAATTTCTAAAATCTTTTTACCCGCGGAAGCTCCGTTCATGGAAATATGAAACGCTGAACCTAGATAACGCATTGGAAGGAAAAATTCGCTGCCGACTAAGATAATAAAGATTACTAAAGCAAAATTAGTAATGCCACCGTTAAAGAAGCTAATTAACGCGCATAATAAACCAACAGCCGCGCCGCCATAAGCGATTAAATCCATTAATGATGTCGAATATAACTGCATTACTAAGACTTTCATCGTCACTTTCCGAAATTCTTCCGCGTTTTGATCAAGCTTTTCTTGCTGACGTAAATCAGCATTAAAGATTTTTAACTCTTTCATGCCCATCAATGAATCATAGAAATCACCGCCCATTGATAAATATTTATCCCAGTACTTATTAAAAATCTTCTTCGCATACTTACTGACTAAAATAATGGAAAGAGGAATTAATGGCACGCAGATTAAGAAAATAAAGGCCGTTAATAAATCGATAAAGCAAAAAATAATAAATAAGATAATCGGTCCGATTAACGCGTAGAAAAATTGAGGAAGATAAACGCTATAATAAAGGTTTAACTGCTCTACCCCTTCAATACCTAACTGGGCTAAAGCTTCAGAGTTATAAGGTAAAGTCTTTCTAACTAAAAAAATCTTACTCAAAACATCATTTCTTAATTTTACTTTCACTTCTCTTCCTAAACTCGCTTCGCTTTTACTAATAGAAAGAGAAAATAAAATCTTCAAAGCGATTAAGAGGAAAAAAGTTAATATTAAATAAGTAATCGACTCAAACTGACTATTAGCAATTTGATAGATAAACAACGCTAATAAGGCGTATAATGAAACAGATATCAACAGATTTAACAAATTAATAAAGGTGATAAAAAAGATTTTCTTTTTATCTTTACCTAAGAATTTTAACAATGCCTTATCAATCATATTTTTCCTCCATCTGCCTTATTTTGATATATTCTGCTCTTGATACTGTTTTAATTTTGAAAATGAAATAGAGATACTTAATTAAAATCAAAATAGTTAAGCAAATGCTCATATAAAGGTTATTAACGCTATACATGGCCATAAAAAGCATCAATGAAACTAGACTTAATAAAATCATCTGTCCATACCATGTCATCACCTTATGCTTAGTGAAATTTTCTAAATGCTTTTTATAAATCTTTGTTGAATGAAACCAGTTATTAAATTTATCAGAGCCACGAGAAAAGAAAAATGAAGTGAGCAATAAAAACGGAACAGTCGGTAAAATGGGAAGAATTATTCCAACTATTCCTAGACCTAAGAAAATAAAACCTAAACTGATATAAATAACCTTTTTTATCTTGTTCATTTAATTGCTCCTTTCAAAGAGATGTTTAAATAATAAAATTGGATGCTTAAATAACATTCTCGGTCCGGCATAACGCATAACCTTTTTCATCTTTTCCCGATATTCTTTTTGATAGCAGTGAATCTTACAATGGGAACAGAACTTTTTATGATCTTTAAACGGACACTTACTTAACCTAAGTTCGGCATAACGAAGCAAATTTAAACATTCTTCATTATCTTCTAACTTCTTTTTATCGACGCCTTGAGAATACATAGAAATCATCAAGGCAACAATTTTCTTCTCTTTTTCTATTTTCATAACTCAAGAACCTCTTAAAAATATAGAGGTTAATGTTAACTCAGTAGGAGAAGATATAAGTTTAACCATTTCTATTCATTCTAAGTTTTAAGAAGATTGATATTTGATTTAGAGAGAAGTAAACAAAGCATAAGAATAATCTAAATATCAATAACTAAAAACTTAAAACGGGAAGCATTAAACCTATCAATAACGGCAGAAAGATTATTTATAGAAGGAAGAAACATAATAATAAATACATTGCCGTTATCTGAGTTAACAATTAACCTCTTTTAATTAGTTAGCAATAGCTAACCTGTAATGATAAGATAAAGCTGATATTTAAATCAGCCTCGAAGTTAGTTTATACTAACTGTCTTCATTTAGCAAGTATTTTTTTAATTTTTTATTTATCTTTTGTAAAGGCAATTATTGCAAAAATATAATTTAGTCCTTTAATTATTTAGTCATTAATATTTATTAATTTGTTATAGGGATATTTATGAAAAAACTTTCACTTCAAGAAGAAGCCGAACTCTTCGGTAAATAAAAGATTTATAAAATATTATTGAGGACAGCTCCTTCAGTAATGCTCGCCCAATTAATTCAGGCTCTATATAATATTGTCGACTCTTTCTTCGTCGGCCATTATTCAAACGATGGATTAACCGCCTTATCAGTTATCTATCCTCTGCAGTTAATCATCACCGCGTTAGCTGTTGGTACCGGTGTCGGCGTCAATACCTTAATGTCACGTTATTACGCGGCAAATAAAGAAGATGAAGCTAATAAAGCCGGTGGCTGCGGAATTGTTGTATCGTTATTTCTTTGGATGATTTTCTCAGTCATCTCCGTCTTTATCTTAAGACCGTTTGCCATGACCAGCGCTGATTCACCTCAGGCGATTGACTACGCTGTTGAATACGGAATGATCTGCTACGTTGGCTCAATCTTTATGTTTGTTGAAAGTATTTTCACCAAGATTCACCAAGCTCACGGTAACATGGTCATCCCGATGATTGCTCAAGTATCAGGAGCTGTTACCAACATTATCTTTGACCCATTATTAATCTTCGGCATTGGCTTTTTCCCAGAACTCGGCATCAAAGGCGCGGCTATCGCGACTGTTTTAGGTCAATTAGTCGCTGCGATTATCGTCGGCATTAAAGGCTTTAGAAAATCACCTACTCTATCGACTTATCCAAAGTATATTAAAAATATCTTTAAGCTTGGTTTCCCATCAATTTTCATGCAATCCTTATATACGGTTTATATCTTAGCCTTAAATATTATTTTAAACGGATTCTCTGATCAAGCTGTCACAGTTTTAGGACTTTATTATAAAATTCAATCCTTCTTCTTTATTCCGTTATTTGGCTTACTAACCTGTATTGTTCCAATTCTTAGCTTCAACTATGCTCAAGGACGTTATCAAAGAGTTAAATCGGTTTTCCATGAGTCATTAATCATATCTGCTGTCTTTATGATAATCGGCATTCTCTGCTTTGAATTAATTCCAGGTCAATTAATCGGTTTATTCTCAGAAGATGATTTAGTTAAACAAATCGGTACAACCGCCTTTAGAATAATCGGAATATCTTTCTTACCGGCCTGCGTTTCCTTAATGTCACCGGTATTCTTCCAAGCTCTTGGAAAAGGAGTAAAAAGCGTCTTACTTTCTTTAACTAGACAAATATTCTGCTTAATCCCGATTTTCTACGCTTTCTCGTTTATCGGCCTAGATTATACCTGGATTGCTTTCCCAGTTGCCGAAACCACGACCACAATTATTGCAGTTATCCTCTATTTCTTAACTGTGAGAAAATGGAAAGCTCTAGGCCATGATCAAGAAAAAATTCTTAATCTTAACTAATAATTAAATTTATAATACAAGATGAGTTGAAGTATGCAACTAAAATGAATTTAAATAGTTCCATTACTTCAATAGTAAGTTTATACAGAAATTTAAATTGTGTTTTTTTGCAACTACATCTAGTTGATTATTTTCAAATCGGTTGTTAATATAATTATATGTAATATAATTATTTTGTGAGGTAAAATAATGATACCTGTTCTTTCTGTAGAAAACATGCGTAAAAGCGATGCATACACAATCGCAAATTTTATATCTAGTAGAGATTTAATGTTTAGAGCTGGAGAAGGCATTTTCAAAAACGTTAATTGGGATGGACCAGTGGCTATTATCTGTGGAAGCGGAAATAACGCTGGAGATGGTTATGTTGTATCTAAGCTCCTTCATGATGCAAATATCGAATGTGAAATAATTATTTTGTCTGATAAATTTTCAGAAGATGGTAAATATTACTTTGATATTTGCAAGGAAAGTAATATTAAAATCAAGACATGGAATAACAACATAGAATTATCAAAATACAAAATGATTGTTGATTGTATCTTTGGAACTGGCTTTCATGGTGATGTTAGGGGTTCAGCAAAAGATGTTATTGAATCCATAAATAAAAGCGGAGCATACATAATTTCTGTTGATATTAATAGTGGACTTAATGGCGATTCAGGAATGGCCGTTACATGTGTAAAATCTGATTTAACAGTTTCAATAGGTGGGTTCAAATCTGGTCACTTCCTTAATATGGCAAAAGATGTAATAAAGAAAAAAATTAATTGTGACATTGGAATAAATCCTGTTGATAAAACCTATGAACTTTTAGAATACAATGATTTTAGTAAATTGTTTTCAAAGCGAAATAACTTTTCTAATAAAGGAACATATGGATATATTGCTCTAATAGGCGGTTCAGAAAAATATAGCGGTGCAATTCGTCTTGCCTACATGGCTAATGCTGCGATGCGATCTGGTGCAGGAGTTGTCAAAATTGCACTTCCAAAATCGCTTTATCACGAAGTAATGCCTCATATTTTAGAAAGCACTTTATATCCTCTTTCAGATCAAAATGGACAAATAAAATTCTTTCAAAATGAAGTAGAAGATTTAATTAAAGGAGTTAAAGTAATAGCATTTGGAATGGGAATTGGTGTAACAGTTGATACAACTCAAATGCTCAATTTCATATTGGAAAGATATAAAGGAACACTGATTATTGATGCTGACGGACTGACTATATTATCAAGCTTAGGCATTGAAAAAATTCAAGAATTTTCTTGCAAAATTGTTTTAACACCGCATCTAAAAGAATTTTCAAAATTAACTGGAAAAAGTATCGATGAAATATTGTCTTCTCCTATAGCAATAGCAGAAGAGTATGCAAGAAATTCTAAAGTTATTTTGCTATTAAAAGGTTCTACATCAATAATTACAGATGGTGAATCAACGTATTTAGTAGATGCTGGTTGCCCGGGAATGGCAACAGCTGGAAGCGGAGATGTTTTATCTGGCATAGCTGCTGCTGTTTGCGCATATGCGCCTAATCTTCTTTTTGCTGTTGCTGCTTCAGCTTTCATAAATGGAAAAGCTGGCGAAATGGCTCAGAGCAAATATGGTTCCATTAGTATGATTGCAAGCGATACAGTAGAATGCATACCGCAAATTATTAAATCGTTAGAAGAGGGAAGAAATGAATAATATTTTACTTATCATAGATGTTCAACAAGGTTTTCAAAGAAATCAAGAAACTCAACTAAACGCAAAGAAAATAGAAGCATTAGTTAAGTTAAATTTATTTGATAAAATTATTTCAACAAAGTTTATTAATAATTCTGACTTGCCGTACTATAAATGGCTGCATTGGCCTAGATTATTTAATGCTCCAGACACAAACTTATTGGATATTTTAAATGATAAAAGTGATTATATTATTGAAAAGCACTATTATAATTGTGAAAGAAATTCATTTATAAATACATTGAAATTATGCAATGACAATGAAATGCCAACTAGTGTATTTATTTGCGGAACCGATACGGATTGTTGTGTTCAAATCAATGCAACTACACTATTTGAATTAGGTATTCATCCGCTTGTTTTAGTGGATTATTGCGCATCAAATGGTGGTATTGAATCGCATAAAGCCGGATTAACAGTCATGAGAAGAACTTTAGGTGCAAAGCATTTAATACATGGCGATATAAATTCTAAAGAGCAGATTGCAGATATTTGCGCAAAACTTGAGGATTAATAATGAGCAACAAAAGAGTGTTCTTAAGTTACGGACACGATCAATATAGTTTTATAGTCGAGCGTTTTGCAAAACAATTTTCTAGTCTTTATGAAGACGTCTTTTTTGATCGGTGGTCTATTGATACGGGAGTTCAATACGACAATAAAATCGAAAAAGCTATAGAACTATGTGATGTTGTAATATTTTTTATGACGAAATATAGCGTTAGAATCAATAACACTGGATTGACTAATGCTTATGATAGTTTTTGTCGAGACGAAATTGGATATGCTCGTTCTTGTCGGAAATCAATTATTCCGGTGATGTTGGAAGATTGTCAGCCACCACTGATTGTGCATAGACTGCAATTTATTAACGGAAAAAATATTTTTATTTCAAACAATAAACTAAACGATGATAAGTTTGAGACCGTTAAAGAACAATTAATAGATATTATTGAAGACATAAATAAATTACATCAGTATGGTGAATCTTATTCGCTTATGCAAGCACTTAATCAATTTGATAGCGATGCATATAGTAAAGGATTTACTCGAGATTTTACTGGTAGAAAATGGCTTACTCAAAAATGTATCTCCTGGATTAAATCAGAAAACGAAAAAGTATTATGCATTATAGGCGAAATAGGCTCTGGAAAATCATCATTTGTTACAAATCTTGTATATAACGATAATGAAGGTTATTTTGTTGGGTTACATTACTGTAGATTTGAAATTGAATCTAGTACAAAAGTTCGAAATATTGTTAAATCACTAACATATGCCGTCGCGACACAATTAACAGGCTTTTCACATTATATTGAAGGTATTAGCGAGCGGGTGCTTGATTCAGCTTCAGGTACAGAATTATTTGAGAAATTATTAGTTGAACCACTTCATAAAATTAATGTATCTAAAGATAAAAAAGTTGTAATAGTAATTGATGCAATAGACGAAATATCATCTTTGAGCGAAAAAGATGAATTAATGAAAATTCTTTCAGAGAATTCTAGATACCTACCGGACTGGTTTAAAATAATTGTTACTTCAAGACCAGATAGCAAACTTGAATATCTATTACAAGATACGACAATTATAAAAATTGATACATCTTCAAAAGAAAATGTTGATGATATTTGTAATTACATAGATGAGTTTGCAGAAGCTAGAAATATAAAAATTTCTGAGAATGAGAAAGAGATGTTAGTAAAGGGTAGTAATGGCAATTTTCTTTACGTATATTTTGCTCTTTCTGATTTGCTTGAATCTGGAATACAGATAAAAGAATATAATAAATACCCTAAAGGATTAGATGGTATTTATGCGCGAACGATTAGTCATAAATTTAATAATATTGAAGAATATGAAGAGCAGATTGTCCCAATCTTTGAAATTCTCTGTGCGACGAAAGCACCTATTTCATTAAATGATTTAGCCAAAATAATCGGAGAAAAAGTAAGAATACTTTTATTTAGAATTCAATGCATTTCAGCATTTATCAGAATGGATGGAGATACTTTATGTTTTTATCATAAAAGCTTAGCAGAATGGTTAATTGATTGGACAAAAAGTGGAGAATACTTCATCGAAAGCATTAACGGAAGAAATAAAATAGTAAATTGGATGAAAGATTCTTCAAACGATTTTACTTCATCAAAATATTGTATGTTATATGGAGTAGATCATTTAATTGAAAATAAAGAATACATTTTTTTAAATCATCTATTACAGAACAAACAATTTTCTGTAGCAGAAAAATATTCTACTGTCTTGCTAGAATATGTATATCGAAAACAATTAGAAATTGTAGAAAAGGTTATTGAAAATATTTGTGCGCAACCTTCTATTGTTTCATTTGTTGTTATACGTCGGTTAGTTAGCGGCGCGATAAATGCTGGCAAATTTGAAGATGCTATCTATATTAATGAATTACAAAAAAGTATATTGCCCTATAAGCCATTCTATTATACAGGATATGGCAATATCGTATTGTACCATCATAAAGATATTCAGCAAGCTTGCCAAATATATACAAGTGGATTGAATTTATCAGAAGAAAATTGTAAGCAAGAAAATACAATGTGGAACAATTTTACTCTATCTGTATTTCTTGGACGGATGGGTAAAATCATGGTTGAATCTCTAAAAATGGAAGAAGCAATGTCTTATTATCAAAAGTTTTTGGATTTATCTATAAAATTATATGATGAAACAAAATCAATAGAGATTCTCCGTAATATTGCAATAGGATATGAGCGATTAGGTTGGATTTTGCAAAATAACAAAAAATATAAAGAAGCGTTAGAGCAGTATAACTCCTGTTTATTGGAAAGCCAAAAGATTTATGATGCGACTAAAACTGTCGAGGCTTTGCGTGGTGTTGCAATAACATATGAGCGGCTTGGAAGAGTAGCAGAGATTACAGGCGAATATGATAAGGCCATCGATTTTTATATGAATAATTATACGATGTCAAACGATGTTTATAAGCAAATGGGTGTTGTCAATTCAAAAAGAGGACTAGCAAATAGTTGTCATTGCTTAGGTGATGCCTATTTAGCTCAAGAAAACTATCGTTCTGCTCTTGTCTGGTTTCAAAAAGACAAACAAATCTCATCAGAAATATATACAGTAACTGGCATGATTGATGATATCCGTGATTATGCAGTATGTTTAGATAGATTAGCATTTACACAGGATATGTTGAAGAATTCTGCTGAAGCTGAGGATTTATTTTCCGAATCTGTTAATATGTATCATTCTTTAATTAAAAATGTTAATACACAAAAACTTATCAATGAGTTCGTTGTTGAATATGTTCGTATTATTGAATTCTACTTATTTCATAATAATTATGATAAAGCAAAAAATTCAATCCATGATATGGAAAATTGTATAAATATCAGTCAAATTAATAGTGATTTATCAAATCACATTATTTTTCTAAAAAATTGTGTTTTATCGCAGACTTGTCTCAAAAAATATGGTGAGTATTGTAATAGGAGAAATACAAAATAATATGATTAATTTGATTGCAAATCAGCTTATTAAAGAGCTAAAAGCCAAAAATAGTAAGATTGCTTTTGCCGAGACAATAACCGGTGGAGGTCTTGCAAAAGCGATTATCGAGATACCTGGCGCCTCTGATATAATAGATTATAGTGTAGTTGTTTATTCAAACGAATCTAAAATTGAGCAATTAAAAGTCAATAAAAAAACACTTGAGACGACTGGAGCAGTCAGTGAGCAAACTGTTTATGAAATGGCTATTGGATTAAGGAATCTATCGCATGCAAATATTAATGTAGCAATAAGCGGAATAGCAGGTCCTAGTGGGTGCAGTGTCCTAAAGCCTGTTGGAATGACTTGTGTGGCTATTGATATTAATGGATTAATTAAAACATATTCATTTATCATTAAAGGTAACGAACGAAAAGAAATAATCAATAATGCGATTGAAATTTGCCTAAAACTTGTTATCGATTCAATTAAATTCGACTGACAATATAAAGTTATTAGATTATCTAAGTTACTTTTCATGCAAAAATTAATATTTATCTTATACTTGTATAAACTTTTAAATATCATCAAATATTAGGTATTTTATTTTGTTAATAAAGTATTTATTAGATGATAATCAAGTCAAAATTTTTACTGATTTCTAACAATTAAATTAATGAATACAGTCGCTTATTTATCTAAGCGACTTTTTGTTATATAATTTCAATATAAAAGTTATATAGAATAACTATTTATTAAGAAAGGAGGATTCATAGCCTTGACTATGAAACACTTTACATGGAATTAAATAGAGAAACTGCAATGCGGATTTGGAACCAGCGTTACGGAAGACAAATCGCTGTTAATGATTTTGCCGGAAGAAAAATTGTTAAATCGGCCTATGAAGATGAGATGAGCCAGTATTGTTGGTCACTTGGTCACATCTTACCTCCAGAGCAAGGTGGAGCGAATATCAACTATAATTTAATCTGCTGCCATAAATTAACATTAACTGAAAAAGGTGATCATTTTCCTTTATTTACAGCAAACGGAGAAAATTATGAAATCGTCAGAGTGATGAATCATTATGAAATTCATCTCCACGAAAAAAATGATGAACAAGCTGTCACCATCATAAAAGAAGATAATGAAGGAATTAACTTATTAGACAAAGATAACGCCTTAAATTTATTAAAAGATATTTCAAGAAAACTCGATGAAGAAAGATTTATGTCAGTTATCCAAATTTCTTTAACAAATATCACTAATTTAGAAGTCCATGAATTTATTAAAGAATTATTTAATCAAGATAACGTTATCTTCTCTCCTTTATCATCGCAGTACCGTAATGATATTATTATTGCTGATTATGATTTATTTTCCAAAAGCGATGTTTCTAACTTATTAGATAAATGCGTATTATTAAATACTTATCTTTCTAATTACTTTGTACCAAAAGGCGATATTATCACTTATAGTATCTACTTTACTGTTAAGCATTTTGAAAAGGGTAAAGATATGTTTGCGCATATCGACTTTGATGAATTGAAAAGATTAGCTTTATTACCAGGTAAATCAACTGTTTATATTGATTCTGAAGCTGCGCTTAATTCTAAAGCTCAGAATTATATTAATCGTTTGACACCTGCAGTAATCGGCTATAAGAAATTCTACGAGTATAACTTTATCTTTAAAAATCTTGCTGATCAATTAAAAGCAGAATTAAATAAAAACAAATAATAGCAAAAAATATTCTAATAACTGAGGCTAATAGTCTCTTTTATTTGTTTCCATAAAAAATTTTATGTTTTTTTATCGATATATTTTTATTAAAACGCTTACATATATATTTTGCAATTAAGAGAACATTAATAAAAATCCGCGTCTTTAAGGCGCGGTTTTTCTTATTGCCTTCAAGGCATGTTGCTGGCCGCCCCGATTTCAGGGCGTTTTTATTTGCCCAATTGCCTTTATCACTCTTACTTACCCGTAAACGG
>CALVKD010000021.1 GCA_944332525.1 uncultured Bacilli bacterium
TTGTATATTTTGCTTTCCTTCCCATATTAAAATCCTCCTAAAGTAGAGAATTAATTTTTCGCCTTATCCCCTAGGGGATATATTGCTTTTAATTATTTTCTTTGTCTACTTTAGAAGGATCATATCATAATAATGATATTTTTTATTACTGTTTTGGCGTTCACTCCTAGTTTAATAGCGACTTTTGTCGGATTTAATTTTGATAAAGGGATGCCGTTATTTATTTTTTATGAAATGCTTTTTATAGAGATTATTGCCTTGATTTTATTAGGATGTATCATAATTTTAGATAATAAATATCATTTATTTAAAAAGTGGGTTATTTTTTTGCTTTTACCAAATTTTTTTCTAAATGTCGCAGCCTGCACGTCAGCTTATTTTAATACTGATTTTATTTATTATCCGGAAGGCGGATATTCAGCATATTTCAATCCGATTTTTTATTTATTTATCTTTTTACCTCTTTATTTTGCGTATCAAATTTTTATATATTACGCCTTTATTAAAGGATTAAAAAAAGAACTATGAATAATTCATAGTTCATATAATTTATAAATGCTCAACGGTGTCTGAATAGATTTCAATAAAATAATTTGTATATTCTAAACCTTGAAAATAATAAGGGCTATAATAACTATTACCTTTGTTACATAGAGGTAATTTGCCTTGCTTATCCATATCTTCAATATTGTAATTTAGATATAGAGGTGTATAGTCAATAGTGTTGGTTTTTAATTTATTATAATTTAAAGTAAAAGATAATTCATTAGATAGATTATTTGTGATGATTGGCAGAGATTGCTCACCATATTGGACGGATTTAAATATTTCTTGATTTGATAAATTTGTTAAAGACAAAGTATGATCAAAATCATTGCTGTTTGAGAAAGAAAAACGAAAAACTTCACGATGATATACCAGTTTAGATTCAACATAGATTGAATGGGTAAAATTAAATGTTTGTTGAATTGAAGATATATCTAGATAAGAATTGATAAAGTGATTAGATATATCGACATTATATTTTAATAAATATTTGAAAGGACGATTTTCGAATTGTACGACAATTTTCACTTCATCAAAATTAAACTTTTTGCTTATAAATTCCTCAGGTAAGGAAGCGTTAATCAATGTGTAATAATATTTTTTTTCATTAACATCTCTTTTTGAAGAAAAAGAATTAATTTTTAAAGAGATATTTTCGTTAGTTATTACATCAAAGTATTCTAAACTTAATACATTATCAACTGGCAGAGATGAGTAAACAGGAAAGCAAATATCTCCGGAAATCTCTTTTGCAGATAAATCAATTTCATAATCTGCAGTTAAATATAAATTTTGATTATATTTAGTAGGAGCGTTATCGTATATACAGTTATAGATGCTTATATCATCAAAATCAGTAACAATATCTAATGTATTGTTAACGTTTTGACATGACATTAACGAAGAAATAACTAAAAAAGAGAGCAATATATTTTTTGTAGATTTTTTCATAAATATCATCCTTACTAATATATTGGATAGCTATATATCCAATTATTATACTCTTCCCAATCTTTTGTATAGATTAATTTATAACCATATGACTCATAGTTTAATACATTTTGATTAGGTGCAGATATATATATTTCTTTGCGATAATTAGAAAAGGTTGAATCTAATTTTTTTCCTTGAGTTATTCCATTATAAGTGGTTCTTACATAATGGGTATCGCCTTCAATAACTAATTGCAGTAATGAACCACCATACATACCAAAAACTAAACTATAAATACCATAATCATTCGGAGATGAAACGTCAATTGTATAATCTATTGATTCAGTTTTAGATATGGCATATGACATTGTATTTTGATAAGTAATATTCGTAGATTCTTCTATAGTATAAGAAATCATAGCCTCCGCCTGTAAACTTAAGAAAGAGGCAGATACTGAAAAATCTTCTGTTAATGCTTTTTGTAATCCAAAAGTTGCTGATTCTGCTGTAGTATATGTTATGGTTTGAGCAACAGATTGACCTATGTGAAATTGACCATTTAAATCTATATCATAGATTAGATTAGTTTTTTCTAATGGTATCCATTCAATATAATCATCTATTAAATAAACAGAGATTTTGAAAATATACCAGTTTTCACGATAAATGTTATAGTCCCATCTTGCATCGTAACCAGCATCGTATATAACAGATGATAATAATTGGTTGTAATTTTTATTGGCAATTGAGTCTTTGAAATATATAATATTGGAAGTAGAACAAGAAATCAAAGAAGCAATGCTTAATAAAGTTGTAATAGAACCCATATGTTTTCCCCCACTTAATAATTCTATACATACAATATAAAATAAATCTAATATTTGCAACTATCTGAATAAAAAAAGCAGCGTATTGTCAAAAAAACAATACAACTGCAATTTTTTTTAATGTTTTTTACTAAATATTAATCCTTTTTGCTATTTTTTATTAATCATTGAACATTTGATAGACATAAGTAAGAGGAAGTCCGAGTTCAATATGTTCAATAACTTTAGCGAGCATTGGAGCTAAGGACATAACAGTAATCTTACCTGCTGCTTTCATTTCATCCTTAAGAGGGATGGAATCTGTTGTGACGATTTCTTGGAAGACAGTATTGCCGTTTTCATCTTTAGCAAATAATCTTTCTTCAGCCGGATGTGAGAAGACACCATGCGAACAAGCGATAGAAACGGATTTTGCACCTTTCTTTAATAAGGCTTTAGCACCTTCAACAGCTGATCCGCCTGTATCGATCATATCATCGATCATTAAGCAGTGTTTACCATTTACATCACCGACGATATTCATAACTTCGGCTTCGTTTGGACGGCTTCTTCTCTTATCGATAATTGCTAATGGAGTGTTGAGAATTTCTGCAACTCTTCTAGCTCTATTGACTCCTCCGTGATCTGGAGAAACAGTAATCCAAGTTTCTTTATCAACGATTGGTTTGAAGTGCGTTGCTAAAAGTGGGATAGCAGTCATTTCATCAACTAAGCAAGAGAAGAATCCTTGAATTTGAGGTGCGTGTAAATCGACGCAGACAACTCTGTTGACACCTGCAGTTTTTAATAAATCTGCAACTAATTTAGAAGTGATAGGTTGACGTGGTTTAGCTTTTCTATCTTGTCTAGCATATCCATAGTAAGGCATGATAACGGTAATAGATTTCGCTGAGCTTCTTTTGATGGCATCGACGAAAATTAAAATTTCGAATAAGTGTTCGGTGACAGGTCCACAAGTTGATTGAATAATATAGCAGTTTTTCTCTCTGACTGAGCAGCCAGGTTCGCACATAATTTCGCCATCGGCGAAGTGAGAAACTGTAACAGGGGATACTTCTTTTCCGAGTAAAGAAGCGACTTCTTCCGCTAAAGCTTTGTTCGCGGTTAATGAGAAGACTAACGCGTTATTTCCAATCATAAATCCTCCAAAAAACATCTGTTAAATAACATTGACTATTATATATCATTTAAAATAACTTAACTATAAACATATACGTTTTTAAAAATTTTGTTCTGAGATGATAAATTTGACTATATTTTTGTGAAAATATATATTTTTTCACGTATTAAATGCTTTTTATATAGATGATTTATCAAATTAAATGCAACACATAAGAAAAGACCCATATTCGATTCTATGTTAATATGTAAGTGACCAAACAAACATTTAACGGAGGAATCTATATGAGTCATATACATCTTACCATA
>CALVKD010000022.1 GCA_944332525.1 uncultured Bacilli bacterium
GACACACCTGTTCCCATCCCGAACACAGAAGTTAAGCACCATAGTGGCTATGGTATCGCAAGAGAGAGCGGCAAGTCGCCGGGCTCTTTTTTTTTATGTATATTTACCTATTTAGTTGTGGAAACAAATTACAGCTTAAGTAATATATATAACAAGAAAGGAATAGTTCAATGATTTTTGAAAACGCTTTCATTAAACTATCTATGCAGATGTGTAATAGATTATGGAGGTTATTTTATGTTAAAAAAATCAATGTCACTTTGCCTTTTATTGTCTGGAATGATGCTGTTTGCGTGCAGTTCTAACGTTAGCTTGGAAACTAGTGCGGGATCATCTATTCCTTCTTCGAGCAATTCGTCAACTACTGCTCCGACTATTCAATATCAATTTACTGGTCGCTATACCGATTCAACTTTATCCTCATTAGGATTTGATTATTATGTTATTCTTAACCTTTTAAGCGATGGCAGTGTTGAAGGCTCGGGATATAATTGTTTAAGCATGAATACTTCTCCTGCCGCGTCAAATGATGGATTTTATGAAGAATGGTTTGTTGGCAGCTGGGAAGAAGGAAAAGACGAAGAAGATCAAGACTGTGTGCTTTTACATACTGAATATGGCGATGATGCAACCAATTTAATGGACGGAGGTACTCCTTTAACTGGAAGTTTTGATTATAACCTTTATTTTGAAAGCGATAATTCTTGTTCATTTGTTTTAGATATCCCTGTTTTCTCTGGTAGAACAACTGAGGTAACATCAAATGGTAATATTTTATATGAAAATTATGATGAATTTATTGTTGCCAATGGTTGGGAATATGCTGAACCTGAGAATTCTTTAGTCCAATTTGTTGATGAAACTAATCATTTTAAGCTATATGTTTTAGGTGATAATACTACAATTTTAACTAATGGAACCTTAGATCCTGCTAATAACGAGTATCGTTATAAACAAGCCAAAACTGGTACCTGGAAATTAGAGGAAGGCTCTTTGATTTTTACATTTGATGAAGCTGACTATACTGCGGTTATTTCAGGAACTAGTGCGACTTTATCTTATCGCTATGTTATGTTTGGGCAATATGGTACTGATTTAACATTAATTTGCAATGATATTTCAGCTTTACTTGAGTAGTGGATGAAAATATGAAAAGTAGAGGATTTTATGTTTTATCTAGTACTATCTTATTGTTAGCTTTAACTGCTTGTGGAGGAAAAATCAGCATTAGTCAATCTGTAATTACTTCGACAAGCATATCTTCAAGCGTTAACAGTAGCGAAGAAGAACTGCCTAAGCCTGATTATAGTAACTTACCTTACGTTAGTGCATTAAAAAATAATTTGATTGCCAATTTAAAGGCTTCTTGGATTTGGGATTCAAAATGCGTTAATGATTCTTATGTAGCATTTCGAAAGAAATTCAACCTCTCAGAGATTCCTAATCAAGCAATAGCTTATATTTCTGCAGAATCAAAGTATTTTCTTTGGATAAATGAGACTCTAGTTGTTCTTGATGGTTCTTCTAAACGTGGACCAACTCCATATGACTCATATGTAGAAACGGTTGATTTAGCTCCATATTTACAAAAAGGTGATAATTTAATTGCCTTTTTAGTTGTTTATAATGGACGAGATGGAAATTCATCAATATCACCTGATCAAGGTGGATTGCTTTTTGAGATGAAAGTTGGAGAAGAGTATATTGTATCAGATAGTACTTTTAAAGTTTCACGAAGAAGAGAATATCGTAACAAAACATTATTAAAAGGTGATTATCCAAATTATAATCAATCATCGATGCTCGCGGAGAATAATGTTTACTATGATGCTCGCGAAGCTGATGGGGATTTTACAAAATTCTCATATGATGATACAAGTTGGGCTAACGCAAGTGTGGTAGCAAAAGCTTATGAACCGCCGTTTAATAACTTATATTTATGTGAAACAGACTTAATGACTTTTTCAAATGAATATATTGATTTTGAAGATGCTGACAAATACATTAATCAAGAGTTTAATGAGAAAACAATAATTGAATTATCATTTCCAGAAAATTTGCAGTTTAGTTTATATTTTGAATTAGAATCTATTGAAGGAAAACATATAACATATTATACAGATACTTATATGAGTCAAGGAATGGGTTCATTTAAAGATGAGTATGTCACTTCGGACGGCTATCAAAAATATGAATCTTATCCATGGCGTAGCGGCAATAAGCTAATTATGGAAGTTGATGAGGGTATCATTTTTCATAAAATTGCTTATCGGGTATCCTCATATCCAAGCGTTCGAAGCGGAACATTTATTTCTGATGATGAAAAGTTAAATACTTTATGGAAAAAAGCTCAAAATACTTTATTAATTTGTATGCGCGACACATATATGGATTGTCCTGATCGTGAAAGATCGCCATATCTTGGCGATGCTGCTAATCAAATATCAATGTCATTTTATGCTTTGGACCGCAACGCGGATAAACTTACGAAAAAAACTATCAGAACGCTGCTTGGGTGGATTGAGGATGACTATATTTTCCCTAGTAGATCACCAAGCAAAACTACTTCAGAAATTCCTGCTCAAAATCTAGCTTTCATCTTGTCAACTAAGGATTATTATTTGAACACTGGTGACGCTGAAACCATGAAACTATTCTATCCAGCCATTAAGAATTATTTGGGAGTATGGAAAATGAGTAATGGTTTACCTGAATATCGCCCTGGTGAATTTCCATGGACGGATTGGGGCAATAACGCCGATGAAAAATTAATCCAGGTTCTTTGGTATTATTTAGCTTTAGAGGTTGGCGAATATTTTGCTGAAGAATTCTCTTATAATGAAGACTTATCTTTTTATCAAGAACGTTTAAATTCAATAAAAAATAATTTTGAATCGTCTTTCAGAAAGGATACTGGTTATATGTCTAGTTCAATGGTGACACCAGATGAACGAGCGAATGCTTTAGCTATCATTGCTGGGTTAACAAACCCCGAAGATAATGAACTAGTAACTAATATATTGTTCAATGTTCGTCAAGCCTCACCATATATGGAAAAATATGTTTTAGAAGCTCTTTGCCAATTAAAGCAATTTGACCTAGCAAAGACACGGATGTTAGAACGTTACGAAGAAATGATTAATGATTCCGGTTCAACATTGTTTGAGTTATGGAAAAAAGAAGATGGATCGGTTAATCATGGCTGGACAGGAGGAGCGTTAACGGTTATGTCCCAATACTTTATCGGTATTAAGCCATTATCTAAAGGCTATGATAGCTATGAGATTGACTTACAAGATTTTACTGATTCTTTGGAATCTAAAGTCAGCACAGTTAAAGGAGACATATCTATTAAGTTAACTAAAGATAGCGATCAAACTATAATTGATTTAAAGACAATTAATAGCGAAGGTCATCTAAAACTTCCTACATCCCTTGGCGAATCTTTAATAATTACCGGTGATCAATATGAAGATTTGAGATCTAGCGAAGGTTATATTCTTTTAAAGGGAAATCATTACCAAATTACTATTAAATAAGAGATAACTGCAGTCTAAATAATGATAAAATAATTTATTTTTCATTGTTAGACGGCAGTTTTTTTATCGGAATAACAATTTTTAAAAAGAACATTTTTTCTTTTTCTTCTAAAGATATTTTTAATGTACCATTATAATAATTTACGATATATCTAATGCTTCTTAATCCTAACCCATGGTTATGTGAGTCTTGCTTATTCGTGGTTATTAATCCATCAGCGTTAATTTTTCTATCAGTCTGATAATAGTTATATTCTTCTATTATGAGATCTTTATTTTGCTTATAGATATTTAATCCAATAACGCGTTTATCTTTATCTATAATTTCTTTAACCGATTCAATTGAATTTGACAATATATTATTAAGTAATGAATATACGTGGACATCGTTCATAAACGCTAGTTTTTCTCCATCCGCTAGGCAGGTTAGTTTAATATTATAAGTATCGCATAATAACTGTTTTTCGTATAAAATTGTATCTAAATTTTTATTGCCAGTTCTTATCGTTTTATCATAGATGGATACTGCTGTTTTTAAAAGATTAATATCCTCATTGGTCAGCTTATTGTGAAACGACTCTAACTGATGCTTGATGTCGTGGCATTTCATATTAATGATATCTATATTTTCTCTAACCATTTCATATTGCTTTTTTTCTAAATACATTAATCGGTTCATCTCTTTTATTTCTTCTTTATAATGATCTTCCTTAAGAATGTATCTTTGAACAAGCAAAACTCCGATTGATAGCAATCCCGTTAATATCATAGATAAGACATATAAGGCATAACTTTCTGGCTCATAGGCATAGATATAAGTTTTAATTATAACCATGAAGAAAAGCATGGCGATTCCTAAGATAGAATATTGCTTAAGTATTTGATGGATTTGATTGCCTGGCTCAATTTTTTTATTAAAAAATAAAGCGAATAGTAACTGGAATAGAAAATGCAACAAATCATAGATAAAAGCATTGAGGTAAGGAAAATTAGCGATAATATCAATAGATTGTCGGTTATCCATCCCGCATAAAGCTAAAACTAAAGTAAAAAGAACATCGACAGTTTCTCTTGTTGCCAAAATCCGGATAAAAGCTGTACAAAATGTTAATATCGGTTCGTCGTAAAGAAGAGTCAGTAACACCATGTTTATTATATAAAGCAAAAGAGTATAGATAATTCTTAAGTATGTAGCATTATTGAGTGATCTAAGAGCACCTAGCGAAAAAGCTAAGGTAATTAAACCAATTACATAAATTATTAATCTTACAATGAAAAATTTTCTCTTTTTAAATTTGAAAGTGAAAAGAATCGAACAAGAAAATATTTCATAAACCTGTGCGACATAAATAATAAATAAATAGCTAAAAGTTGCACCGAAAAGAGAAAATAAATCGTTCAAGAGGTAAGCTAAAATCATTAATTATTTTTAAACTCCTTTAATGCGGTTAAAACTTGCTTTTTACGCGGCCTTGATATTTGTAAAGGTGGAATATTTTCTTCTGTCATAATTAGAGATAAGTTTTCTCTATCAACGTATTTTACATAATCTAAATTGACTAAATAACAAGAATTACATCTGACAAAATTAAATTCTTTGAGTTTCTCTTCGTATGCAGAGAGTGAATCATACTTTTTAAAATCGCCAATCTTAGTATGAAAAATTAAAGCATGCGATTGAGTTTCGATAAAAATAATATTTTGCAGTGAAATTTTTACTATCCCATCACTACTTGGCAATATTAAATAATTTTTTTTATTTGAATTATCTAATTTATGTAAAATTCTAGTGAATTTGATTTTAAAAGAAGCTTGATCTAATGGCTTCAATAGATAATCAAAAGCATTAACTTGATATCCTTCAATAGCGTATTGAGCTAAAGATGTGACAAAAACGATTAATACTTCTGGATCTTTGCTTCTGATTTGTCTCGCGCATTCCATACCTGAAATAATTGGCATGCGAATATCGAGAAAAATTAAATCATAATCAGATTTAAATGATTTTAAAAATTCAACAGCTGAAGTAAATTGATCAATATGAAAAGAACGGTTTTCAGTTTGAAATTCGGATATTAGCCTTTCAAAATTGTTGCGAAATTTTTCGTCGTCTTCAACTAAAGCGATTCTATACATTAGTTAAATATCTCCTACGTTAATTATAGAAAAAAATTTCTTTTAAAACCATAGCCGAAATGGGTTTAATTGACAGGTTAAGTAATAAAAAAAACAGATTAAGAAAAAACGTTTCAAAAAATGAAAGCCCTTTCTTACGATGTAAAGGACAAACGTAGGAGGTTTCAACAAATGTCAAAAAAATCATTATTAATCGGTTTAGCTTCTTTAGCCATGCTTATGACAGGCTGCAGTGGAAGCAACACTCAAGCAGCAACGATGACTGCATCATATCTTTCACCATCAGTGATGAGATATATGAATATGCGTCCAACGGCTAACTACTATACCTTAGAATTTTCAATGGAAAGATTGCAAACCTTTTCTGATGGAACATATCAGTTAGATGTGATTTCTCAAGTTTATTCTGCTCTTATTTTACCAGAAGAAGGCAGTGCAGCTACTGGTAATGAAAGAACAAATTATGTAAATTCTTACTATGGAACTTTCACTTCAACAGTTGATGATCTCGATAGTAATACTTTACATCTTGAGTTAGCTGCTCCAACAAGAATTGTTTCGACTTATGATGCAGCATATTATTACGATACTGCTAATTGGACTGATGCTATGAGTGCAGTTGAATATACTGATATTGCCGGCAATAAAACAGCTTATACTAGCGGAGATGAATACCTTAGCAAAAATAAATTTGAATCAGCAAGTTTCGTCGCTTCAATTGATAGCAGTTCAATTCAATATGTTACTTTAGAAATTGTTAAAGCGGAGTAATTATATGAAGAAAAATAAAGGCAATATTTTTCGAGGAATTACAGCTGTTTTAGCATCAACTCTTTGCTTAGCTGGATATATGTCGGTATTGGCTTTTGAAAGAGAAGGAGATATTAATGCATTTTTGCAAATAAAACCTCCATCACAAACAGTTACTGATGATACAAATTATTTTCCAAGTGCCTATGATAGCGAAGAAAAGAGATTAGCAGCTGAAAAAGATTTCATCGAAAGAACTCAAGAAGAAGGCAGCGTCCTTTTAAAAAATGATAACCATGCTTTACCTCTTACTTCCAATGAAAGAAAAGTTACTCTCTTTGGAAGAACAGCGACAGATAATATCTTCCGCGGTGGTTCTGGTGGAGCATCAAATGCTGATTCAGTAACCTTAAAAGCAGCTTTGGAAAGCCGCGGATTTGAAATCAATAAGCCGGTTTATGATGCTTTAGCCGCGGTTAATCTTAAACGCGGAAATGGTGAAATTGCTGAAGCACCTGCAAGTACATATAATGGCTTATCTTATACAGGATATACTGATGCTGCAATTGTAGTGTTAGGCCGTTATGGCGGTGAAGCTAATGATCTTGATGTTTCCGATAAATACGGAGTACCTGAACTTTCTCTTCATCAAGCTGAAAAAGAGATGCTAGAGATAGTTAAAAATGCCGGGTTTAAAAAGATTATTGTCTTAGTTAACTCGGGTTATGCGATGGATTTGGGCTGGCTTGATGATTATAATGTCGATGCTTGCTTATATATTGGCTATCCAGGACGTTATGGTATGAATGGTGTCGCAGATCTTTTAATCGGCGAAAATGATCCATCGGGTCATTTAGTTGATACTTTTGCAGAAAATTCTTTATCATCGCCAGCGATGCAAAATTTTGGTGATTACGTCTTTACAAATTTGCAAAGTAATGCTCAGTATAAGAAAGAATATCTTATATATGCTGAAGATATCTATGTTGGATACAAGTATTATGAAACTCGTTATCAAGATCAAGTATTAGGAATTAATAACGCGACATCCTCTGCCGGAGTTTATAATTCTGAAAACAACTCCTGGGATTATGCCGATGAAATGGCATTTCCTTTCGGAAGCGGGCTTTCTTATGCGGATTTCACTCAAGAAGTAACAGATATAACTTGGAATCAAGAAACGCATGAAGTGATAGCCAAGGTAAAAGTCACGAATAATGGTTCTGATTATTATGATGGTACATCTAAGTCAGTAGTTCAGCTTTATGCTCAACTTCCTTATGAAACAGGAATGGCTAGTAAATCAGCAGTTCAATTAATCGGCTATACAAAAACTAAGCCATTAGCAAAAGGTGAATCTGATGAGGTGACAATTACTGTTTCTGACTATCTATTTGCCACATATGATGATAATGCTGTTAATGGAGCAGATGAATCTAAAAAAGGATGTTATGTTTTTGATGAAGGTGATTATTACTTTGCAATCGGTAATAATGCTCACGATGCTTTAAACAATATTCTTGCTGCTCGTGATGTAAAAGGATTATTTGATGAAGAAGGCGTAGCAGTTGTAGGCGATGCTTCTAAGGTTAAAAAGGAAAATTTAGCTGAGTATGATAATACTACTTATGCTAAATCAGAAACCGGTGAAATAGTTTCAAATCGCTTTGATGATAGAGATATCAACTATTTCTATGACGAAGATGTCGTCACATATTTAACGCGTGATGACTGGAATACTTTCCCTAAATCTTACACTGGTTTAACCGCGGCTGATGGAATTGCTTCTAAACTTTCTGCATCTACAAACGAATATACTAAACCATCAGATGCCCCAGATATTGATAAGAGCAAATTCGGCCAAGAACAATTATTGAAACTTATTGAATTCAAAGATAAAGATTATAATGATCCTGAATGGGATAAATTAATTAGTCAAATGACATTACCAGAGCTTTATACAATGGTTGGTGAGCATATGGGAAATGACGCGATTGAAAGCGTTGGCTATCCTGCTAACGTTTCAAATGATGGCCCTGATGGATTGATTGGCGCGACTAATTTCAATGCTGAAGTAATCTCAGCTTCGACATGGAATAAAGAATTAATTGAAGAGCGCGGTGAAATGTTTGGTGAACAAGCATTAGCTATAAGCTATGGCATGACATATTCTCCTGGAGCAAACGCGCATCGTACACCTTATGGCGGAAGAAATTATGAGTATTATTCAGAAGACAGCATTATGTCTTATTACTGCGGCTGGTATCAAACAGCAGCAATGCGTGAAAAAGGTTTAATCTCAGCAATTAAACATTTCTGCGGTAACGATCAAGAAACAAATCGTCACGGCGTTGCCACTTTCATGAATGAACAAACATACCGTCAAGGCGCTCTTAAAGGATTTGAAGGGGCCTTTGTTAAAGGCAAAACTCTTGGAACAATGACAGCATTTAATAGAATTGGCTGCGAACCTACAGCATCTGACTATGAAACAATGACAGGTGTCTTACGTAATGAATGGGGATTCCAAGGAATTAATATTACCGATTCTTCAAGAGATGCAACAACATATATGTTTACTGCTGATTGCATTATGGCAGGTACAGATTTTTTCAATAATGATACTGGAAGAATTGGTGATGTTAAAAATTATATTGTTAGTAACCGCGATGGAAATATCTTTAATAAGGTTAGAGAAATCGCACATCACGTTCTCTATGCTTATTCGCGGAGTAACGTTATGAACGGATTAACAGTAGATACCGCTGTTACAAACTTTGTTCCGTGGTGGGAAACAGCAATTTATGCTTTTGATGGAACTATAGCTTCATTGACTGCAATATCTGCAGGAGCATTCATCTTCTTCGCCTATATCAAGAAAAACAAACCTGAGGAGGATAAAAAAGATGCTTAGTAAAATAAAAAATTATTTTATGGATAAATCGGTGTTTTATTTCTTGCTTTTAGGCTCGGGATTATTAGCATTGATTTCCTCAATTGTTTTCTATGTTTTAGACGTGACTACGATTAAAGGTAATATCACATTTACTGATGATTCATTAATGACATTTATCTTCATGCTAATTGGGGTTGCTGGATGTATCTTCGCAGCATTAACTAAGTTTAACTTTGCTCCGTTGATTCCGGTTATCTTCTTTGCATTAGGATTTTCACAAAATGTGGTTATGGCCTGCTTCCCAGCAGCAGATATCCTCAAAGGTGTTCCATTCTTTACATCTAATATGGATATCGCTAATAGCACATTTAGGATATTCTTAATTTTCGGAATATTATTCTTCATTTCCCTGGTACTAAGTATCATTTATTGCTTTGCTTCTAGAGAAAAGAAAAGATAAAGAAAACCCGGTTATGATCTTCTTAGATTATGACCGGGTATTTTTTATTGGTATTGCGCGTATAATGTCATATCCATATAAATTGGGGTGATGTTGGTAACATGTCCGCTATTAGGGGTTAATTCTTTATCGGTGTACCAGCCGACAAATTCAGCTCCTTCTTTATAAGCTAATGGAAGATTGATATATTTTCCTTCTTCAACTTTATAGGTAATTGGATCGAGAGGATTAACTAAACTTCCTCCGTTTAAATCAAGTGTGATGTAGTAATAGTTTTTCGTTTCAGGAGTATCGACTCCAGCGATAACAGTCTTTAAAATCCAATTACCATTTTCTTTAACATAGATTTCTCCGGTGCTGAGATTAAAATAGAAGTCGCCATTTTCCCCGTTTTGACTATCTGGAACAGTTGAACCATATAACCAGGTTGTCGCATGCTCTTTAGAAAAAGATACTTCTTCTTGAGTTCCGTCATCATAATGAATTATTAATTTATAATTATTTTCATCTTCTTGTGTTTCAATATAGTCAATAGAAACGCCTCTTAAGCCGCGAGGAATTCTAAATTCTACACTTGGAGAATCATCGGTAAAAGAGATTGTTACAATAACATCATAGCTAATCGGATCATAAGAAGTTGTAATCTCTTTGATAGAGACGCCGTCTTGGCCTTTAGGGACGATAAAACTAACCGGTGAGGAATCATCCGTAAAAGAAATTGTTATTTGCTGATTGCCGTTTTCTAGCGTTTCTACATTGATGTTCGCTATTCCTCTTCCGTCGACTCCGTTATACACCGGAATATAAGTAACAAATGGTTCTTTATTGCTGTCGGTGAAGGTAATAGTTAATTTTACGCGGTTATATTCTTCTTGGAATTCGCTTGTCACATCTTTAATAGATACGCCTTCTTGTCCGTCTGCACCTTTAGGCAAAGTAAAGCTGACACTTGGCTTATCTTCGCTATTGAAAGAGATTGTGACAACAGTATTACCCTGATTATCAACGTCTGTAGTTACATCGCTTATGAGATAGCCAGTTTCTTCTTCAGCAAAAAATCCGCAGGCAGAAAGCGAAGGAAGAGAAAAGACGAGCAGAGTTCCTAAAAGCAGATTTCTAATTTTTTTCATTTGTTACCTCCCCTACTGATCAAATCGTTTTGATCAGGTATTTGATTAAATAATTTATGTTGTTGATCGTTTAAGTAAAAGCGGAATGCATTCATGCCCATCGCCATTGGAACGCATTTAGCTAATGCCTCGGCAAATTGATTTTCTGAAGGAGTTAAATTTTGACCGCTTAAGCAGGCATAAGCGATATCCGCAGTTATTTCTTCACTTAGTGATTCATCATTTAATTTAGAAATATCAAGAGAAGAATTATTATATCCTCCTCCATAGAAACTCACCGCGGTGCAGAGATAATTTTTGCTATCTTCGTTATAGACTAAATTTTGGTTTTTAGCTAATTTCAGTAAAAGATTCTTGATTGGAAAATAGTTATCAATAGTTATCTTTTCTCCGTCTCCGAATTCACCTAAGAGCTGACCTAGTCTTTCTTCAATCAAGCACGAAGCATCAAGCGAAGCAATATCTTTATAGTCGTAGAAACGGACATCGCCTTCTAAAGAGAGATTAACGCCTTTTTGAGTTCCAGAGATCTTATTTGGAAGAACTGGGTCTTCAAGTAATAAATCGAGAAGCTCTTTAACAAAGGAAGGCAAGCCGTTATAGAGATAGATTCCGTTAAAATAAGTATCAAAAGCAATAGAGAACAATCCGGATTGATAGAAATATGTATCTTTGATAGTCGCATTAGTTTTTTCATCGCTAACATTATCTAAGGCGCTTTGGGTTTGTGATAAAGTCTGCTGAGAAATGTTATTATTGTCAAATAACGATGTGTAATAAGAATCAGCGTTAAATCCTTGATTTCCGTTTAAAAATTCTCCGCTGGTTAGATTATAGTTCTGATTATTATAATTTATAGTTATATTTTTATTTTCATCAACTTGGGTGTATTCATTATTGCCGATTTTGAAAAGAAATTCTCTTGTCTGCATTAGTAGGCAGTTATCGAGTAAGAAGTCATCGCTTGAGAAAACTCTAACCCCAGTTCGACCGTTTTTGATAATAGAATTTTTTATTGTAACGTTATTTCCTTTAACATCAATGACTGTGCCGGTGAATTCAAGGTTGTAGAGATTATCTAAGTTGTTGATATTCTGAATTTTGAGATCATTAACTGTGATATTGTCGCCATCAACATACATATTGACATTATCTTGACCATAAGCTTTGACAAATGGATAATCAAATAAACCTAAACTGACAAATGTTAGAGGTCCGGTAAATAAATCGCCTTTTTCTTTGGAAGGGGTCAATTTTCCAGTATATTGATCAATCTCGCCGTTTTTAGGGTAAGCCAATTCATGGATAGAAATATTAAATCCATTACCGTAAAAATCTTTTTGAACGTGGATAGCCGCGTACAGATAGCTATGCTCAAGATAATCATCTTTAAAATACTGTTTGATGTATTCATGGTTATATGTCGTTTCAAATTGATAAACTTCACTTATAAAATTGAAACTTTTCGAAGTAAAATCATAATTGCCAAATAATTTTGTATCAGAACTTAAATATTCATTGATATAATTACCGTTTTCGTCTTGCTTATAAGTGTTTTGTAATGATTCGAGATTGGTCTGTAAACAGACGATTTCGCCATTTTCGCTTTTATTCGTGCAGGATAATAGGTCATTATAGTCATAGACATTTATGCCGTTTTCCACGATTGAGAAGGTATAATTTGAGGTGATAAAAGCATTATTCCCCGCGCTTAATTCTAAATAAGCTTCGCCAGATCCATTAAAATAAATAACATTATCGACTAATGATATATTTGGTGAAATATTCTTAATTAAATAGCTTTGATCGCTATCTTCCGGCAATATTTTGACCTCAATTTCAAAACTAGCTAAAGTCTTTTTGTTGATATCGTGATCTTGTAAATCATATTGTCCAAAATATCTTTTTTTAGCAATTGAAGATGAAGAGGAGGCGATGTTTTTAGGATTGATGATGACCGCGCCATCTTCGTAAATAATGGCATTAAAAGATTTTGTCACAGTTTTTTTCTCGTTTTGACAGGTAATTATGACCTCACCTTCATTTAAAGCGAAAAGATAGTATTCATTGTTTTGTTTTTCAATTTTGGCATAGTCATTATCCGTGTCATCTTTATTGTCAACTGTCCAAACTAAATCATTGCCAGGGGCTAAGGTAAAGTTTTTATCAATAATCGGTTCAGCCGATAATAAATACCCATCACTAGAAATTTTATAGCCTTCATTTTCTTGATAATTCCAGGATATTCCCGTGATATCGACTTCTAAAGTATTTTTTAAGATGGTGATATTGACAAAACCGAGAATTGCGATGACAAAAGGAATTAATAATAAGACGAATAAGGTTTTATTTTTCATAGCAATTCACCTCCAATATCGAGATAACCCCTAAGAACAATTCTTTTGAAAAAGATAATTAATGTTATCAAAAGTGCTGAAAATAATGCGCTTTCGATTAAATAAATTTCCCATGCTTTAATCTTCAAAAACGTTAAAGCAAAATGGATAAATGCTAAAATTAACGGCAAAGCTAACCCGTATATTGATGAAAGCGAGGATTTAGAACTAGGATTTCTACTTTTAAGAATGCGAATATTATCGTATAAGCCGATAAGATTTAAACTGATAATAAAAACTAATCCTAAAAATAAAGATACGAAGAAAACATTTAAAGAAATATTGCTTGAAGAAATTAATATAATTAAAGAAATAATTAACGATAAAGAAGAAATGCAGGACGGAATTAATATTTTTATTAAACACTGATAAATAGGGGAAATCGGAATAGTTTTACTGACGATTAAACCTTTGCCTTCTCTTTTTAAAGCATACATTGATTGAGAGGCGATTACCGAAGAAAAGAGAAGAATTAAGGTGATGTTCAAAGCATTAATCAATTCCGGATAGTAAGTTAATAACATTTCCATATTTACATAGAGTAACGAAGTTAGTGAGGAGATAACGACGTAGGTAAAAAATGGCTGCATGATTAATAATGAAACATAGGAAGATAGATCATTTGATCCGCGGAAAACTAAAATTAATTCTTTTTTTATCAAAGAAACAAAGATAGAGTCCTTTTTTACTTTGTTAATGATTTGTTTCTTCTTTTTTTCTTTTGAATCCGTTAGATAAAGATGATAAAAAGTTTCAATTAAGATAAAGGCCAAAGCTAATAAAATCATCGTCATTCCTAAATAAATAGCTAAGGAAGAAAGAAGGTTGTCTTGCTTAATAAAGACATCAAGCAGCGAAGATAGAGGAAAGGCGTATTTTGATAAAGAATCTAAAAAAACGATGAAATCTTGGTTGAAGAGATAATCTAATTTCGAATTATTAATGATATTAAGAAAGAGATTTAAAACAAATTGATAAAGGTAGCAAAGAACGATAACAATAGCCGCGCTTATCAAGATTTGTAATAAATAATGTTTCTTTAAATAATCGATAAAATATTTATAAGGTATTAATAAAATAAAAGTTAAAGCCGAGGTAATTAATGAAGCAAAAAATGGATAAAGCGCGCTGAGGACGTAATATGATGCGATGTAGATATTATTAATTCCGTAACTGATAAATAACGGAAATGAAAAGAGAAATAGAGTTGCCGTTTCACTTAAATAAATCATCAAAAATTTGGCAATGATTAAATCATCTTTGACCAGTGGTCGGTAGCTTAGCAATAAAATATCTTTTTCATTAAATAAGAAACGATAGGCTTTATTTAATGAAGAAAATATTGCAAGTAAAGCAACTAAAAGTAAGAATAAGACTAAAAATCCATAATTAGATCCCTTTGAGAATACTTCAATCTTTTTATTTACTGAAATAAAGATAAAAGTTTCCAAAGCGATAAATAAGGCGCAAAGCAAAAGAGAAGAAATAATCTTTATAATTCTCCTTTTTTTATTAACCTCATTTTGTTCTTTGAAATCTTTAATCAGTAAATCAAGAATCATAATTTTTCTCCGTAAACCTTAAAGAAAATGGTTTTTAAATTCTTTCTTTTGAACGGCTCCTTGTTTAAATCAATTAAAAGATCAATTTTTCCGTCATTGATAATTGCGACGCGGTCGCAGATTTCTGCGACTAAGTCAATATTATGGGAAGTAACAAAAATCGTATTCTTATTTTGAACATAGCTTTTCATCATTTTGACTAATGTTTCATAAACGATGATATCTAATCCGACAGTCGGTTCATCGAGAACCCAAAGCGATGGATTATGAATTAAAGAAGCCATTAAACAGATTTTTTGTTTCATGCCATGCGAATATTCTTTAATTGGGCGAAGCAAATCTTCATCGGCTAATTCAAATTTATTTTTTAAAAAGTTAAAATTGCTTTCAAAGGCTTCTTGGCTCATTTGATAGCAGGAGGCGATAAATTCAAGATATTCTTTTCCGCTCATGATTTCATAAGTAAGAGGTTCACTTGGAACATAGCCAAAATTGTTTTTGACTTCTAAAGGTTTGGTTTTAATATCGAGATTATCAATTAAAATTTGACCTTCATTAAATCTTTTTAAACCAATCATGCAATCAATTAATGTCGACTTACCCGCGCCATTTTTGCCTAATAAGCCAAAAATTTCTCCTTTATCTACGCTTAAAGAGATTCCTTTTAGGACCTCTTTATTGCCATATGATTTGTGAAGGTTAATTATTTCAATTGCTTTATTTTCCATATAAGCCTCCCCAGAGAGATTTTAACCAGATTAATTTTGCTTGACCTTTATTAATAAGTGCGAGAGAAGAATTGCAGTTAGGGCAGAAAAAGTTATCTTGATCGAAACGTTTATCTTCCTTTAAAGAGAGTTTTCCGCAGATAGGACATTTTTTAGATAACGAGCCTTTGACTGTTAGCCTTAATGATAAGAAGATATCATCTAAGCTAACCCGTGAATCTTTTTTAGACAAAACATCAATCTCTAAGATATTCTTATTTTGTTTAGATTTATTTATTTGACAGATATAGAATACATTATCAAATTCTTCAAAGATTGCTTCATCTAATTCTTCTTTGATTATGATTAAGTTTTTTGTATAGTTATCACCATATTTAACTTCAAGATAAAGATAATTGTCGATTTTGTTAAATTTATATGTAAATCCATCTTTAGAGCAAATTAAATCAGTTATTTGAATTTGATTATCGCTAAAAGTGAGCGATGATGTTTTATTAAAGCGATATTTATTTTCAATTAAAGTTTCTAAAATTTTTAAGGTTACGTAATTTACAAACATCGAATCATCATTATTTCTTTTAAGATTAGTTCGATAAAAGCGGTAGAGATAATAATACTTTTGATCATGTAATAAGATATTTGTTGGAATAATCGGTAAAGATATTGTTTCTTTTGATAAGAGTTTATAAAACGATGTCTGTTCAATCCTTTTCCCTTTCGCGTATACTTTGTTAATCAATTGATTGTCTTGATTATCATCGCTAAGTAAGGCGGAAATATTTTTATTATTCTCCGTGATATCGTTTACTAAACTGTTTTCAGAAAAAGTTATCTGTTCTTGCTTATAAAGATTCTCTAAGGAATTTCCTAACGGATTATCTTTATAGAATTTATTGATGTCTTGCATCAACAAATTAAAAACATAGATTACAAATTTGTTTTCATAAGTGATGATATCTTCTTTGGAAGATTTACTATAAACGTATTCAGGAGCTAAATTTTGACCCTTTCTTTTCCACAGAGAAGAATCGCGTAAGGTATTGATATAGTCTTCATTATCAATTTGATAAGACTGTTCGCTTCTAATTAATAAAGTCTCAGGACTATTTAAATAATGCGGTGATGAAGCGATAGAAAGAATAACATCAAAAAGATAGTTAATGTCTTTGATATAACTATTAAGCAGAGAATTAGTGTTGTTTGTTAAATGAATTTTATCATCGTTTAATAATTCTTCAAACGTTGTTAAAGAAACACAGTTAGAAAGATAACTGGTTAATTCATCATTCAATTTTGCGTAATAGTTAATTTCTTTCATCTTAGAATCTTCTTAATAGTTTTTTTATGAATTGCTTAGATAATGTAAAATCTTCTTTTGAATAAGTTTTGTTAATTAAATCAAGTAAGTCTTCTAAACCTTGTTCGACATAGTCTTCAAAGCGTCCATCGAGTTTATTTAAGATTTTACGGCAGAGCATAAAATCAAGAGCGTCTTCTTTTCTTCCTCCAGCAGCAACAAAAACTGGGGTGAACAGAATAATTTGGTTGAGAATACGGTTACCAAATGTTACATCAAATGTCTCATAGATATAATCTGTAAGGATTTTAAATTTTGCTAAATCATCTTTTGATAATTGATAATCTTCGTTATTTTGAGCTTCAGAGAATAAAGACTGCAATTTGCTATAGGAGAGAGTGATTTTCTCTGTTTCTCCTTCTACTGGGAAATAATCATTTTGCTCATTAAAGGAAATAGTGATAGCCCGGTCATAGACTTTATCAGTGATGGTATAAGTCGAGTCATCTTTATTAGCAGTTCCGATAAAATAAGTTGTCGGAGCGATATCGAGAATTCCATTTTCTAAATGATCTGGTGCAGTAAAATTAAACGGCAAGTTCATGATTTTTAATTTCCATTGATCAATAGGATATTCAAGAATTGATAAGAAATCAGCAAAGTAATATTCAACGCGCGAGATATTCATTTCATCAAGAACCATGATATTGATATGGTTATCTCTATAAGTAGCTTGATATAAACGCTTTAAGAATTCTGTTTCATTATAAGATTTAGAGAAATCATTATAGTAACCTAATAATGATGTTCTATCTCTCCATGTTGCTTGTACTGGAGTAAAGAAAGACTCTTCGCTGATAAATTCTGAGAAATATCTCGCTAATGAAGATTTACCGGTTCCTGATAAACCTTCAAGAATGATTAATCTTGAGGCTGATAAAGCTGAAATAAAGCAGCGGATAGTATTGATATCAAAATAGAGTTTTTCTTCTTTAGCTAAATAATTTCTAAATTTGGTAACTAAGTCAGGTAAGGTAATATCATCATTAAATTCTTCATTTTGATATGTTGCTAAGACATCAATTTCACATAGAGAAGGGAAAACCTTTTCTTTAGTGAGTTCTTCATTATCGGATATAGGTGAAGCAACAGCTTGGTTAACTAAGGATGAATTATTAACTGAAGCTGCAGAAGAAGGTGAAACTTCACCAAAAGTTTCTGCTAGATGACCTTGTTTAACTTGGTCATTGAGTTCTTTTTCTTCTTGTTTCCTTTCTTCGCTTTCTTGCTCTTTTGTTTCTTTATTGAAGAAGCGGAAAGGTTTATCAATTGATTTTAAATTGATAACTAGCATTGCTGCGAATAAAACAATTGAGCCGAGAATAATGAAAATAATTAATCCGACAAATAAGGATTCTAGAACGAATAAAAAGGAATTTCCAACATATTCCCAGTTAACCGGAATATGAGCGATAATGCCAATTACTGACGCTAAAATAAGGCAGATAAAGAATGTTGCAACATAAATGCCTATCCATTTTAATGATGCAGCTTTTTCTTCATAATATTTAGCTAAACGCATTTCATAGATAAATGCCGCGGCAAATAGTAATGAATAAACGATTACCATGCTAAATAAAATATATGTACCAAATGAGGCATCAATGCTCGGTAAGGATAATATTTTTCCTAGCATCTGAATTGGATTATCTTCTTTCATTAAGCCTTTTGCGTCTAGACATAATCCTGAAAATACAGTGACTAGTAAATAGAAATAAACTATCGCTAGAGCAATAAAGTTTTTTCTTGTGAAATGTGTTTTAAATCTCGGTTTTTCCATGTTTATTTCCTCCATCTCCATAAGCACATTGTTGTATCAAAATAGAATTGACCATAACCAGCAGTTATTGGTGTCGCTGATGATGTTTTTTCATATACTACAGTACCATCACTAGTCCAGCTAGGATCCTTATTTTTATCTAGAAGTTCTCTAATGGAATCAGTACTGTTATATAGACTCTTATCTGAAGCTTTTACAATAACATTATTCAAATAATTATCAATTGTACTGGAAGTATCTTTGAATGTAGAGTTATATCTGCTCGCATCTGCGTTGATATTTACATTGTTACCATAGCTACCATATTCAAAAGATGAATTTTCCAAATATGTTATAGATATATTATTTGTCCATAGACTATTATCTGTTGGAGCAAGGGGTTTCTCGTCCCAATATCCATATTTAATTGACGCTTCGGCAGTATATGATAAATTCAATGGTAATGCTTCAATAAAACTTCCTGCAAAGTTTATGTACCAACGATTATTCTTTTTAACTGCTAAATTTAATGTCATATTTTCATAAACAGGTTCACCAGTTTGGTAATCTGTTGTAGTTTGGACTTTGATAGTTTGACTAAATACATCATCGGCTGTTTGATATGATTCAGATTTAGAAGGTGTTATTCGAGGAGTAGTATTTCCGTTGTTTGGCCAAAAGTAGAAATAAGTATTACCGTTTGAATCAGTATAAGTATTATCGTAATAGTTAAATGATGAATTATTATTGTGAGATTTAGGGTAGATAAAGATTGAGGATAACGCTCCATCATTTAAATTGTCTAAGATAGCTTTTGTTAGAGCGTCTTTACTTAATCCACCCAAAATAAAATCACGAATTAATTTTGCTATGTCAACATTATCCATGCTACTGCTGCCACGGAAATAACAAGACCAATCATCATCTAGCTTTGAAAATTCAGATGAATTGTTCTTAAAATTGCTGTTATTTGTGAGATTAATGTTTCCACCTAATCTGTTATTATTACCGGAAACTGTTAAAGTACCATCAATAGTTACATCCGGTAAGTCTGTAATTTTATTCCATTCGGCATAGAGAGAATTACTTCCATATGGATTTATTGTATAGTAGACAGGATAAAGGAAATTATTTAAAGTCATCAATCCAGCATTATCGCTAAAATGTACTGACGAGGATGTGTCACAATAGACTTTACTTCCTGGGAACATATCAACTCTTTGAGTCCAAGTGAATGATGAACTATGTGTTAATTTTAAGTTAATCCAAGGTGGAATTGGAAAGTGGACACCAACCATATCTAGTGTTACACCAATTGGTGGTAAACGATCAGACACTGAGAATTCTAAATTCATTTTTAATGAGTTTAACTGTATTTCCGCATTATTTGCCGTGTATATTTCATCATAATTAACATACGGAAGATATTTTCGATAATCTGTTTTTGTGGAATCAATTGTATGCATGCCTTCAACAGAACGAATGATGTAGGAATCAGAAGAATTACGCGTATTTGATAATAGGAATGTATTATCAGGCCCAATAACATTCATAATCGTTCGATTATATGCGCTATAAGCGAAGAGTTCAGTTAAACCATATAATTTTCCGCCATATTCGAATTTAATGGTTGTATTGATATAAGGCATTGAAAATAACGAGAAAGGAACACTTTTTGAAGTATATGATCCGACAGTATGTCCGCCGCCACCAAAGTCTTCAACTAAGAAACCAGAATAAATAGAAGCATTATTTTTAACTGTTATCTGACCTTCTCCTGTTGAATCATAAATCAAGCCATGGCCGTAAATTGTTGATCCATCCTCCATCGTTATGGTATGTCCGTTTAAATCTAAGGCAGTATATTTTCCAGATATGACATGGCCAGAAAGTCCAGATCCACTTGTACCATTTTGGGCTTCTAAGACTAATTTTGCATTAGATTCAAGAGTTAAATCATTTTGTAAAACTATAGTGATTAAATTATTCGCGGCAGTAACTGCGCTATAAGCATGAGAAGCACTAGCACTGCTTGGATTATTAGTAAAAGTAGTTTCATCAGAATAATTGGTCCCGTCGTTAAGAACAAATTTTACTGTCTTATTACTAATATTAGTAACGCTTAATGGAACATAAGTATTAATTGCTTCGCCGCTACCATTAGCGCCTGGATCAAAAATCGCTGTGCCGCTATTTTGTGAAGTTGGAGATGAGTTATAATTTAATTTTATAACCGGTGCTGAACTATCGTTAATATAGTCTGACATCGTATAAGAAGAATAATCTTTTTCGACCTTAGTTATTTCAATTTTTGTAATCTTATTGCCGTTAAGAGGATCTTCGATATGGTAATTATTTGAAGAATCATCAAAAAGATATTCAGTATTTGTAACTGTTTTATTGTTATAAGAAAGAGTTGTTTTAACTTCTAGTCCTTCAAAATGAGTATCAGTTGAACTCAATGAAAATGGTAAGCTAATATCATCACCGATATCACCCATCATTTCATAGGTTTTACCTTGTCCGTCATTAACGATAATTGAGATATCACCGTTTTCCCCGGTCAAAGATACCATATTGTTTGTAAGCACGATAAAAGTACCATTGGCTACGATTAAACTAGACATGGTAATAAAGATTAACATTGCTAATAAAGTTTTAAATTTGAAATGTTTCATCTTTTATTCTTTCTTTTTTGAATTTATCGTTTTTTCATTTACTTTAATTTCGCCATTAAGGTTATCAATAACTTTCATGGTTCCTTCTTCAGTATCAGCTTCTTCTTTAGAAATAAATTTTCCGTTTTCGAATATATAGCGATATCCTTTATAAATTAATTCTTGATGAAATGTATTAGTTATTGATTCTTCAATATCATCAAAGTCTTTGATTAAATCGGTTAAAAGCAAAGTTCTTTCTTGAATAGCTTTTTCATATTTGCTGCGGTAATGGTCAAACATGAAGTAGCAATAAATAATCGCGATAATGGTAATTATTCCGGCACCTGATTGAAGAAAGATAATAAAGATTCCTACCATTGGAATTTTGGTACCAGTATACTTACCGACAATTTTATCAAATGTTAAATAATTTCCGTATTGCGATTGAGAATCATCGGTATTATTTGCATCGCCTTGAGTGAGAAAATGATATTGATTATCAACAATATCTATTCTGACAACTCTATGAACGATTGTGACATTGTTATTGTTTTTAAAAGCGATTATATCATATAGTTTGATATCTTCGGGATTATTGACTTTTTTGATAGTTATTACATCATATGTTGCAATTTGGTTATTCAGATGGTTATCGATAAGATAGGTGTTTTCAGGATTCTTTTTTTCCATTGATCCTGAAGCGATAACAACGACTGATGTATCATTAATCATCAAATTATCGTTAAAACGGTTGATGATAGAAAAAGTCAAAAATAAGAGAATAATGGCAAAAAGAATATAAGTTAAAGTTTTTCCTAATATAGAAAATACTTTTTTTGTCTTACTTTTTGCTTTTTGCTCATCAATGATTGCTTGATCAATTAAACTGATGTCTTCTTTTCCTTCTTCAATATTAGCGATATTGTATTTAAAGTAATATCTAAATAATACGGTAAATACTGCTGAAAACGAAAGAAGGCAGATGAGAGTTACGACCAAGGATAAAATCTCAATGTTACTCATCGTCGTATACCGAAATTGCAAAGATTGAAGAATCTGCTGCAATATTTAAATAGCTAAGAATTTTCGATAAGTTATCATTAGGTGATATTTCCCCATAGTTTAACTGACAGGAAATGTTTAAATAATAATCAGTATTAATAGAAACGTTACCATCGACAATTTTAAAAGTCATTGAATCGGCAGGAGTAGTTACTATTGACGATGGAGAAAAAGTTACTAGACTGCTTTTCTCTCCGATATATTTAGAAATTGTTAAAGAAGTTTGCAAAGCATTGTTTTTCTGTAAATAGGTCGCATTTAAATTTTGTAAATCAATATCAATATTAATTAAATTTAAATTCTCATTAGATAAAAAAGATACTGGTAAAGAAAATGTCATACTTGCAGAACTTATTGATCCTGTTTGCACTTCTTTTTCATAACGGTAACTAACTTTATTTGAAGTAATCGATAGAATTTTACTTTGGTTATTTTTAGTTTCAACAGTCGCGGCATTAACTTGAAATGTTATATCTTGACTTTGATTACCTGTAGTTAACCAAGTTGAAAAGCCAACGCTGATTAGACTAAGCGTTGCAATAGCTAATATCAGATTGACTTTTCCTAACTTGATCATATTGATTAATTTTATGCTGGAACGTATGAAGTTAATGTAATTGTAAATTTTTGACCATTTAAAGCTTTAAGTGCTTCTAATGCGGTGATGACATCATCTAAATTGTCATCATTTGCAAATTTAGAAGGATTAAGATTGATTCCTTCAACTGCAAATGCACTTCCCCAAGCAAAAGAATATGTCGCGGTGACTTTTAAGTCAGTATTACCGTCACCTGCTGCCTCAAATGTTAAACCGTTGCCTTCATCACCTGGAAGGGGTGTTCCGGTTTTATGTGCAAATAAACTAGTATTAGAATCAGTTAATGCGTTTCCATTTCTTTGAGGTGCGGTAATATAATTTTCCCCGATTAAATTGCTATAAGCAGATGGATTATCCCATTTAATATAAACTCCGACATCCTTTGTAAAATTACCTTCGGCGTTTAATACATCGCTGATGGTAAAAGAAAAGTTAAAAGTTAAATCTTCATAACTTTCTCCGTCCCAAACAATCGGACCCTCATCATCATCTTTTTTTGCATCAAATACAATGTCTTGATCAGTTGAAGTAATTTCACTTATAACAAAGCGCTTATCGCTGACATCGCTAACGGATACGTTGAAATCATTAAATGTTTTGGTGCTTGTGCTTTGAATTACCCATGATGAAAAAGCTACTCCAACAAGAGAGACAGCAGCTAATCCAAAAAGAGAACCAGTAAGAATTTTAACTTTTGTCATTTTATTCATAATTAAATCCTCCAATTATTTTTTTTCGGCCACTACTTCGGCAGTGAGAGTTAGTTGTTTGCCATGGAGAGCAGTATGCAAAGCTTTAAGCTCTTGAGTAATTTTATTCGCGGCATCAGTTTCATCTTCATATGTCATTGAGTTATAGTAATTGGCCGGTGACATTTCGTTAAAGAAACTGCCCCAACGGAAATCAAGAACTTTACCTTGGAGAGTTATGACCGTTAAGGCTCCATCAGTTGCCGTTTCTTGATTTGTTAAGTCAATTTCTGCTGGGGCGGCAAGATATTCCCAAGAATCGTTGGCTTCTAAGCCAGTTGATGACATAGCAGTTTTTTGAGTTACGCGTGAATCACCTAATAAATTCTCTTCATCTTGCGTAAGGTTAGGAGTGTTGACAGCATAAGTACTGTCGTCATATTTCAAAGAGAATTTTAAAGTTAGATTTTGTGTTCCTTTATCAAAAAATTCTGAACCATATTTTAATGTAATATCCGCGGTAACCTGTAATGCTGTTGGGTCAAAAGCTCCTTCGTCGGTTTTAACTAAATTACTATCATTTTCTGTGAGCTTAACATTTTCTTTAAGCTCTATGAGACTATCTGTTAGTGATACAGAAAAATCAACAGAAGTATTCTTTACTGTATCAACGTTGATTGTGGCTGTTGCGTCATCGGTATTATTATTGACTCCAACAATATAGGTTGCAAAACCTGTTGTCAGCAACGCAACTCCGGCAAAGGCCATAATGCCGGTAACTACCCATTTTCTCCTGGTAGTCAGGTTTGTTTGCTTTTTCATTAATATAATTTTCCTTTCGTTTGCTTAATTATAACATACTTTTTTGCATGTAAATATTTAATATAAAAAGATAATATTAGAAATATGCATAAATAATATAATATATGAAAAAAAATACAAATTATATTGCAAAATTATGCTTAATTTTTGCTTGAAATTAGAAATATATAAAAACAATATATTTTTGAATTCAATATAAATTTTATAATAATGTAATATTGTTATTATTTTGTGCTGCTTTAGACACTATTTAAGAAAAAAAGTTCGTTTTTGATTAAAAAAAATGATAATTAATTTAAAATATATTAAGGAATGGTTGCCTTTATGAAAAAGATTATTGGGATTTTGTGCTTAGGAATTTTTATTTTCCTTTCTTCAATAATAATCTATGAAGCATCACTAAATGGAAATGCCTCTTCTTCAAAAAGCGGTTTTTTAACCTCTTTATTTGATTTTGGACCAAAAGAAGCAGAAATAGTCCCTCTAGACAAGATAACTATCAATAATGATTCTGAATTATACATAGGTGAAAATGAATCATTAAATATTTCGTTTTATCCAGAAAACGCTTCGGACAAGAGAATAAAAGTTATCAGTTCAAATAAAGATGTTTTATCAGTAAGCAACAACCAATTACATCCTTTAAAAGCAGGAGCATCGATAATTACTGTGATATCTGAGGAAAATAATCAAATAAAAACAGAAGTAACTTTTGAAGTTAAAGAGAAAAAAGTGGAGACATTATCTCTAAATTTGCCTGATACTTTAAAAGAGGGAAATAGTTATTTTTTAAGAGCTTCAAGTAACCTAGGAGAAATAAGTTTCACCAATTTGCAATTTGAATTTGATGATGAATATTACTCTTTTAACCAAACTAACAATGTTTTAACCTGCCTAAAATCTGGATCCGGTAATATTGCTTTAACATATTTATTAGATTCTAATATAAAATTTAACAAAAATTATCTTATCGAAAATCAAATATATAAGCAAGTTAACCATTTTAACTTTACTTTACCAGATGAAATTTATGTCGGTGATCACCTTAACGGAGAGTTTTCTTTTAATGATGATGCAACTCAAAAAGACTATGTTTGTTCATTAGATGGTCAGCTTTTTTATAATGAACTTCCGATTGTTTCAAATTTGCAATCGTATAATTTAGAAATTATTCCGTTAGGTAATATGTCATTAACAAAGAAATATCAAATTAATCCTTTAGAAGTAAAAGCTAAAGAAATAATTATTAATACTTCCACTTTAACCTATGGTAAGAATGAAAAATTATCATACGCGGTGGTTAGTCAGCTAGCAAACCGCGCGGTAACTTTTAATGAAGTTACATTTACTTCTTCTGATGAAAGCATATTAAAAATTGATGAAGGCGGAAATATGATTGCTTTTAAAAAAGGCCAAGTAACAATAACTGTCACATTAAAAAAAGATCCATCAATTTCTCAAAAAGGTACAATTACTATAACTTCACTAGATGAAAATACCTTCAATGAAATTAATCATGTCATTAGAAAACTAGTGGGGCATTTCGGATTATTCTTAGTTACTGGTTTAAGCGGAATTGCCGGTTTATATTTAATATTTGAGAAAAAAATTAATAAAAAAATTGTGATTATTTCTGTGATAATATACGGAATATATGGCTTAACTTTAGCTATTATTTCTGAGCTTGTTCAACTAACTGCGAATAACCGCGGACCAGGAATTAATGATGTTTTAATTGATTACTCCGGCTATCTTGCGGGAATTTTAATATTTTTATCAATAATATTTATTTGTTATTTTGTTAAAAAGAAAAAATCAATGAAGAATAAAGAATTAAATTCTCTCTAAAAAGTCAGGATTTTTCCGATTCTTTTTAATTAATTTAAATGTTTCTTTTTCACCATGGTCTTTTAAATATGTCAAAAGATAATTTAATTGATTTCTTGTTTTTTGATGCATATTAGCGTATTTATCTTTTGTTAAGAAATATTCTAACGGCTTAGAATCATCATATTTTTTACCCATATAGACTTTGCTTGCGGCAATTCTGTCACAAAACGATTCAATCAGATATTGACGCGGCATCGGGAATGGAAGATAAGCATGTTGAGACGGAACGTAGTCGAACCAATATTCATAGTGATGACGATTTCTGCCTTTATGGTGCATCCACGCTTCAGAATAACCTTTATCCTCCCTCTCCGCAGTTGTCGGTGAGCGATAGCCTTGATAATATTTAACCGAATTCAAAAATTCTGTCGGAGAATATTTACTTAAATCATGTAAAAGTCCACGGCGGTAATATCCGCAGCGGAAACAATGCTTCATAACGAGGAAGCGGTGTTTATTAACTGTATGTAGATGTTTAAAAAAGTTAATTAATTTCATACTTTAATTATCATAGCACTTTTTATTAATTTAACAGCAAGAAAATATCAGCGTTATACCCTTTTTGAAGTTTAATAGCCTAGCAATTTCTCTTTAATTTAATTGTAAAAATATGTAAAATATCAATATATGAAAAAATATTTAATTATTTCTGACATTCATGGAGCAGCAGAGCCACTTGAAAAATGTTTAAAAATTTTTCGAGATGAGAAACTTGATAAAATCATCTGCTTAGGTGATCTTCTTTATCATGGCCCACGTAATGATCTACCAAAATCCTATAATCCCAAAAAAGTTGTGAGTTTGCTAACTACACTAGTTGAAGAAAAGAAAATTATTTGGGTTCAGGGTAACTGCGACGCGGAAGTTGATGAAATGGTAATGAATATGAAATTCAAAAAACGTTATACAATTCACCTTCCGGATCATAAAGTCATTTTCTCGCATGGCCATCATCTTTCGCGGTTTGATCCAGATATTAATTTAAATAATGGTGATGTTGTTGTATATGGTCATTATCACGTTTTAAATTTAACTGATAACAATGGGGTTACTTATCTAAATATCGGTTCAACATCGATTCCTAAAGATGAGCATGCTCAATTTGCTATTTTCCGTGATGAAGTTATTTCTGTTTATGATTTAAATACAATGGAGCCTTTACTTAAACTCGACCTTTCAGTTTAGAGAAATAAGCCTTAACTATCAATAATAAATGCATTATTATTGAATAGAGAGGTTTTTTATTATGTGGGAAAATGTTAAGACCAGCCGTAATACTGTAATTCTTTCCTTAAGTTATGAGGATTTCGCGACAATCCAAGTGGAAAAAAGAATGCGGAATAACGGAATGATTGAATATGAAATTTCTTTTCATATCGAAGATGTCCACGATTCAATTATCAGCTGCTTTAAGTTAGAAGACGTTGAAAAGATTCTTAAAGTAAGCAAATCACTTATTGAAAATCTTTATGATGAAATTGATGGGATGGATGATATTGAAATTGATGAATGGATTGAAGATTTTGAAGACCAAGTAAACGATTTTTAGTAAGAGGGGATAAACTATGAATTTTGTTTTTATTTCACCAAATTTTCCGGATAATTATTATTTATTTTGCCGGGGATTAAAAAATAATGGGGTTAATGTTTTAGGCATTGGTGATACACCTTATAATGCATTAAGCGATAATGTTAAAGCAAACCTAACTGAGTATTATTATGTTCACAGCTTAGAAAATTATGATGAAAAATTAAGAGCAGTTGCTTTCTTTACGTTTAAGTACGGAAAAATTGATTTTATTGAATCAAATAATGAATATTGGTTAGCTAGCGATGCTCAGTTACGTACTGATTTTAATGTGACAACTGGGCCAAAAGCAGATGAGATTCGCTATTTTAGAAGTAAAACAGCGATGAAAGAAGATTATGCAAAAGCCAACGTTAAAACCGCGCGTTACCATATTCCTAGCACGATTGATAAAGCTAAAGAGTTTATCAAGGAGGTCGGCTACCCAGTTATCGTGAAGCCAGATGACGGAGTAGGGGCTATTAAAACTTATAAAATTACTAATGATCAAGAATTAATTACTTTCTTCCAATCATTCAATCCTAAGCAGCCATACATCATGGAAGAATTTGTCGAGGGTGATTTAATTTCTTTTGACGGAATTTGTGATAGCCATGGAAATGTAGTCATTCCAACCCACCACGTTTTCCCAAATCAAATAATGGATGTTGTGAATAATCTTACCGATGTCTTTTACTATACTAATAAAGAAATCCCTCAAGATTTATATGAAGCTGGTCAACGCGTATTACTCGCATTTAAAGCTAAATCGCGTTTTTATCATTTAGAATTTTTCCGTCTAACAAAAGATAAAATTGGTTTAGGTAAAAAAGGTGATTTAATCGGACTTGAAGTCAATATGCGCGTCCCAGGAGGATATACCCCTGACATGATTGACTATGCTTATCAAATGGATATTTATCAAGCTTGGGCCGATGTTATTTGCTACGACCATAATAATCAATATATTCCTTTGAAAAAGAAATACTGCGCTTTCTATGGACGTCGCCGCTTTAATAAGTATAAACATAAAGATAAAGATGTCTTGAAAAAATATCTGCGTAATTTAATGATGTTCCAAGAGATGCCACGTGCTTTATCTGATGCGATGGGTGACTATTTCTATATATGCACATTTGACACACTTGAAGAAATGACGTCTTTCCGCGCATATTTAAGCGAAAGAGAGTAAGATAATAAGAGAGGTATAATTATGAAACTATTTATCGATACAGCAATCACTGAAGAAATTAGAGAAGCTGCTAGCTATGGAATTATTTCCGGCGTTACGACTAATCCATCATTATTAGCTAAAAGCGGCAGAAAATTAGAAGATGTCATTGAAGAAATTACCACGTTAGTAAATGGTCCAATCTCCGCGGAAGTCACTGAAGCTGATGCTGAAACGATGTATAATCAGGCTAAGCAAATCGTTAAAGAAATTAATAATGAAAATATAACCATCAAATTACCGATGACTATCGATGGAATTAAGGTTTGTAAAAAATTGTCTTCAGAGGGAATTAAAACTAACGTAACTTTAATTTTCTCGGTTCCTCAAGCTATTTTAGCTATGGAAGCTGGAGCAACCTTTATTTCTCCATTTATGGGAAGAATGGATGACCGTTATGATTCGCATGATGCCGGTTATAATTTAATTGAAGAAATTGATGAAGTCAGAAGAATTTATGGATATAAATCTAAAATTATCGCTGCTTCAATCAGAAATGTTGAACACGTCAAAGAAGCTGCTCTCGCCGGAGCGGATATCGCAACAATTCCGTTTAAAGTCATTAAGCAGATGTATGAGCATCCATTAACCACTTCTGGTTTAGCAACATTTAAAAAAGACGCAGAAGGAAAGTAAATAATAAGACCCTTTCTCTTAACTTGATTTTATTATATCTAGTATGATAAAACATTGAGTTGTAAGAGAAAGGTCTTTTTTTATGCTTAGCAATTATGTTAATGTTCTTGCCGATAGCGCAGGACAGCCATATCAAATTTTATTGCCTCTAGCATTGATACTTTTAATATCTAAAAGTTTGATGATTCTTTGCCGGAGAGCAAAATTGCCTCAGATAGTTGGAGCTTTGATTACCGGTGTTTTAATCGGTTTAATTTTATTAATACCAAACCAAAATATCTTGACTCCATATGTTCAAGAAGGTATTGATGATCTAGCAAAGATTGGGGTTATTTTAATTATGTTCTCAGCGGGTGTTGAGACTGATGTCAATAAAATAAAATCTTGCGGATTAGCTTCCATTGTCATCACTATTTTAGGCGTTGTTGTGCCGATGGGGTTAGGATTTTTAACCGCCTTTGCCTTCTTTCCAAATAATAACTGGATATCAAATCTTTTCTACGGGGTTGTTTTGACAGCAACTTCTGTTTCGGTTACGGTTTCCGCCTTAAAAGAATTAGGAAAATTAGATAGTAAAGTCGGAACAAGTATTGTTTCTGCAGCGATCATTGATGATGTAATCGGAGTTATTTTACTATCGATTATCGTCTCGTTAGGAGAATCCTCAGGCGGAAGCGCCGTAGCGGTTATGGAACAAATCGGCTTAATGGTTCTTTATTTCATCTTAGCTTTAGGCTTAGGATTCTTGATTAAAAAAGTTTTTACTTGGCTTGACGTCAAGTATCCAATGCATCGGAGAATTGCTATATACGGGTTAGCAATTTGCTTCTTCTATGCTTATTTTGCTGAAAGATTCTTTGGTGTTGCTGACATTACTGGTGCTTATATTGCCGGCTTAGTATTATCAGGTGCTCGTCAGGTTAGAGACAATCCGACCTCAACCCAATATATTGATAGAAAAGTTGAGCAAGAGTCCTATTTACTTTTCCAACCGGTCTTCTTCGCTTCCATTGGCTTAATGTTATTTGATAAAAATGAACAGGGTAATTTTATTATCTCTGAAATCTTTACCGATTGGCGGTTTTTATTATTCGGATTATGCTTTGTTATCGCTGGCATGGCCGGAAAAATTTTAGGTGCCGGTATTGGTGCGAAGATTTGTAAGTATTCCTTTGCCGATTCTTTAAAAGTTGGTGTAGGAATGATGTGCCGGGCAGAAGTTGTTATCGTCTGCGCGGAAAGAGGTATTTCTGCCGGTATGATTAATCCGGGCATTATGCCGTTTGTCCTAGTCTTAATTGTCGTTACTTCTTTCACTACTCCAATCATTTTAAAGGCTTTATATAAGAAAGAAACAGTTACTGCGGATTTAAAATAGCTTTCAATTATTAGGATAAAAAAGCAAAAGATCTTCGGAAATTTTGCTTTTTTTATTCTTTTAATAGAATAAAATTCTTTAATCTAATTAATACATGTTAAGTAATTTGTTGAAAAAACTCCTTTTATGTTATAATTAAATTAACAAAAAGAAAGAAATTTTCTTTCGCCAAAGGAGGACAATATGAATAAGAAGTACTTATTGCTTTCACTTGGTGGCGTTCTTATGTTAGCTTCTTGTGGAGGAACGTCGTCAAGTATATCATCAATTGTAAGCTCACCAATTTCTGAAGAACCTGTCAGTAGTTCATTGCCTGAGACAGCTCTTTCCGGACGAGATTTATTTGATCGGATGTATGATCAATTAGCCTCTGAAGATAATTTTGGCATAGATCTCGAAATTGAAGTTGTCGATAATATTACTATCGACGTATACGGTGTTTTAATTAACAAAGGTAATCTTGATTTTGATGGAAGACTAGTAGTTAATGCTTTCTCTGCTACTGGTGAAAATTTATCGTCTGACTATCTTTTGCTGAGAGATCATGAATTTATTCATTTAAGTAAAACTGTTGAAGGACCATACGCGATTAGCCGCGAAAATGCTTATTTTGAAGGAATTAATTACTACGTTGATTATTTATCTAACTATCTCGGTGAAGAAATAAATATTGATTTAAAATCAATTATCGGTTCACTTTTTGAACTAAGTAATGGCGAAGTAACCATTACAGAAAATGGCTATTCCTGGAATAATGAATATCAGCTTGCAGAAACTTTAACAGCATTAACTAATTATTTAACTTTAAATAAAGATCGGCCATTAGGTGATGTGATTTTAGAATTGACTTCACTTAGTAAAGAAGAATTGATGTCTTCAATTAATAATATTTTCCAAGAAGGCGCGTCAGTTTATGTTTTAATCCAAGAAATTGATAAATTACTATTAGCTTCTGGCTCGGATTTAACAGTAGAAAAGATTATTAATTTCGTGCAGGAAACCTTAAACTTAGAGACTTCAACTATTGTTAAATTAATTAATAAATTAGCTGGGTCGACGTTAATAGCTAATCCATTACCTGATGATACGTTATACGATGTTATTGAACGTTTAGCGATGACAGTTTCCCTAGAAACACTTTTAAAAACTCTTATTTCACCGGAAACTGATTTATCAACAATACCGTTAATGATTGAAAATCTTCTCTTTGCAGCAGAAGATTCAACAAGTGAGCCGACTTATTTAACACTAGCTCAACTTTCATTGGCATTTTCTGAAGCCCTTGGAGTTGATTTAGTTACAGTTTTACCAGCTTTAAAATTCAATTCGCTTGATTTGTCTTGTAAAGTGGACTTTGATAATTTAGCCCGCTTAAGCAATGTTGAATTAAACGGATTAATTAATATTGATAATGTCGCCGGTGAAGAGACGGTATCGCTTTTAGATTATGAAGTTAATGTTAAGGCAGGGTTTACTTATTCTGTTACAATTGATGAAGACGCTTTGTTTGATATCAGCGATTTAACTATAGATTATACAGGAGACTTGCCTTATTATTCTGCTCCGGATAATTTGATGTTTGAAACTAATCGAAACTTTGAATATTTAATCTTTGAAGAAGAAACCAATATTTATAGTAGAATGTTCTTACAAACTTATGCTAATACAGGTTTACCTTTACAATATTTCTTTGAACAGGATACTAATCAAGTAGAACTCATTTCAGAAAATAATATTAAGATTGGAGATGCTACGCTTGAAGATTATACGTTCTACGGACTTGCTTGTAAGAAGTTATCCATTGATATCGATGACAATTATTTTGTTAATTCTGGTGAAACTTCATTAGGCATTGAGTTAGGATTTACGATGCTCAATGATGCTGGAGAAATCATGGGTTATAGTGCTTACGAAATACTTAGAATAATTGTTTAATGTAGTTTAAATTATTGTCTATATAGGTAATTTGTTAGACTAGAAAAGTTAACTTAATAAAAAGGATTATATTCTCTAAAGTGAGAAATAATCCTTTTTCTATTCTTGTTAATTTTTTACATATAAAAACCCAAAAGTGTTTTGCATTTTATAAACTTTTGGGTTTAAGAGAAAACTATCTTTTTAGCAATGCTTTACGAAGAGAGATTTTATCTTTGTTAAGAAAAAGATTAAAATCGGTAAGAATAAAAATATTAAACTAATTGCAAATGAGATATGATGTAAGGCTGCCGTTCTAAGACAATAACCAAATACTAAAACATTTAAGAAGTTATATAAATATTCTACAAAGAACGAGAAGGCAAAACCTAATAGATATAAGATAACTGCCATTATTGAAATTTCACTTAACGATAATGATGCTACATGGAGTTTACTAACACCTAAAGTTTCTAATGCTTCATATTCTTTGCTATGATTTTTCTTAGACACAAAGACATAGACAATTGAGAAAATTAGATATACCATTCCGAAAAATCCAAAGAAAGCATACGCGGCTGTGTCATAATATTTTTTATTAGTCGTAGCGAAAAGTGAATAAATTTGGAATGGATTTTCGAAAGAGTATTCATCGTTATATGAAAGCGATAGTTTTTCATAATTATCGTAGGCTTCATAACTATTTATTGAAATAGTATAGGCTTCATTAATGTTACTATCGTAAGAACTAATATCATCCGGTAAAGCTTTAACTATTACCGAATTGTAGATACTATAATCATCATAAGAATCAGCAAAATCCATATTGAAGTTTACATTATCGGTATAGATTTTGAATGAATCTTGACCGCAGGTATATAATCCAGTCAGTTCTTTATGATCTTCTGCAAGTTTGTTATAACGGGTAATAATATCATCATAAGATGCTTTAGAAGTTCCTGTTTCGTTATATAAAAGTTTATAAACTGCGATATCACTTATCATGTAATCTAATTCTTTGCTCGGAATTTCACCAGAAACTAATGAAACATGAAATACTGTCTCTAAATTATCGCTATATTGAAAGATTCTCGTTTTTTTATCTAATTCGAGTTCATCAAATCCGTAATAGTTTTTTAGAATAGTTTGAGAAGAGATACTTTTAGCGGCATTATTTCCAAAAAGCAGGGATATATCGGTGTCTAATGTCTCGGAAAAAGAACCATTATCTGTTGTCACACCTAGTTGATAACCATTATCGACAATTAAATCTATTGATTTAGCACCCCATGAATTATATATTTCATTATTTGCTACTATAATCAATCCTAAAGATAAAATCATCGCTAAATAAATACCAATAAATTTGCTGAATTTATATTTTAAATTAGCGAATAATAATGAAAATAATTTAGAAAATGCGAGTTTATCTTTTTTATTTACAGCATCAGACTCGATATTTTCACTAAGGGTATTATCAATGATTTCACCATTATCAATTGTTATTTTACCATCGATAAATTCTTCAATATCGCTAGTATCATGCGAAACAGTGATAATTAGTTTATTTTTTGATTCTTCTTTTAACAATTTAAAAATCTTTAAAGTGATTTCTTTGTTGACTCTGCTTGATGGTTCATCGACGAGTAAGACACTTACATTGAGAAGTAAACTTCTAACAATAGCGATTCTTTGTTTTTCACCGCTTGATAGTTCTTTTGGATACTTTGTTAAAAAAGAAGAATCCAAATCCATTTTCTCAAAGTAATCAAGTACTCTGTCTTTGTCGAGTTTAATCTTTTTTAACGATAAGAATAACTCTAAGTTTTTCTCAATATTTATTTCCTCAATTAATTCAATATTTTGAGGGATAAAGCCGACATTATTAATCAAAAAATTTTCTCTATCTGAAGCTTTTAAATTTATAACATTTTTGCCGTTATAAGATACTTCACCGTGATCTAATGTTAGATTTAATCCTAAAATATTTAATAATGTTGTTTTACCAGACCCGCTTTTTCCATCAATTAAGAACATTCCCTTATCAGGAAAAGTAAGATTAACTGGTCCAAAACGGAAGGCGGTTAAACCATTTTTAAGTTTAAATTTTATTGAAGCATTTTTTACATTTATCATAATTTAATAATCCTCTTTTTACGATATATTCTATGTAGTAACAAATAGGTGATTCCAAATACGAGCAGTAAAACAATAATAAAGCTAATAATTGATAAAGACCATTGATGGCTTACAATTAAGCAGTCAAATCCTTTACCAAAATTAGAAAAATCAACACTTCCTATTAGATAAATTGTCAAAGAAGTTATTGGAAGTGAAACAGCAAAAGCAAGAACGCTTATCAATAATGAAAATAATAAATGATAGGCTAAGGATTCTTTAAAAGAGAAGCCAAGTGTTCTATAGAGAATAATTGTTTCTTTGTTTTTAGAAATAATTGAATATAAAATTAAAATCAAAAATACTAATGAAATAACAACGGCAATACCTCCAAAAATCAAATAAATTTCAGATGTGCTCCGATATTTTGAAGATTTTACAAATGAAGGTAAGGAAGGATTAGTAAAACTTAAATCATATGTGTATTCATTTATTTCAAATATATCAGTATCAAAGTTCAGATTTAATGTATTGGAAAGTTTAATAAGGGTGTCGCCTTTTAAATTAAATAATATGCAATAAACTTTATATTCAATGTTATATTGCTTTAATAAATTATATATATTATTTGATGCGATATATGTAGGTAAAATCGTATTAATTGTTTCTTCGATATAGTATCCGACAATGGTAAATTCTAGTGGGCTAACATTGTCAGTTTTACCAACTTTAATAGATTGTTTTTGACCGATAACATCGTCAATGCTATCTAAATCCAATTTTTCTTGAATATATCTAGCTTCACTATAATCAATTAATAGTTCGTTTTCTGATTTTGGCAATTCTCCATGCACGTCTCCAAGAAAATACTGCGTTGAGCCATCGTCATTAAGTGGCAAAAACGAAAAATAATTTGATGTATAATACATATTAGCGTAGCTGCTATCAGAAAAATTCTCACTAATTATATTGCTTAGAGATTCCATTGCTACATCGCTTTCTATTACATCTGTACAATCAATTGCCATTGAAAAATGTTCGCTAGAATTATTTATTGCTTTTTGAACGTTTCCTATCGTAGCGTTATTAACAGAAGATGACATAATCCATTCGGTGCCAATTGAAAAAATTAATAAAAAGCAAAACAAAACAAAATAAAGCAAAGCGTTAGATTTCAAAATAGACTTTAAAACAAATGAATTAAAAGCAAATTTTCCTTTGCTTGGTGAAATTATTGTTTCGTTTTCTTCTGATTTGTCTTTTTCTTCAACAATAACCTCAGTTTGAGGATTAATTAAATTCCCATGATCTAGTGTTAATTTTTCATCGCAATATTTATTTGCAAACTTAGTATCATGAGTAGAAATAATAATGAGCTTTTCCTTTGATAACTTCTTCAGAATCAAAAATATTTCTTCAGCGTTTTCATAATCAAGTTCAGATGTCGGCTCATCCATCACGATGATAGGATTATTAATTAATAAAGCTCTTAAAATATTAGCTCTTTTCTTCTCGCCGCCACTTAACTGACCAATCTTTTGATCTAAAAGATTTTTTCTTAAGTTCAAAAATTCCATTAATTCATATAATCTATTTTCGTCTAACTGCAAATGATTAATTGATAAAAATGTCGACAAATTATTAAGTAAGGTTTCGTTTTCTAAAAAGTTATTTTCTTCGTAAACGATACTAAAACTACGCTTTCTTAAGTAATCGTTATAAATTGTATTACTATAATTTATTTTTTGACCATTGAATTCAACTTCTCCATTACTAGGAAAATCCAAGAAAGTTAAAATATTTAATAATGTACTCTTTCCTGATCCAGATTGCCCAATAACAGGATAAAATCCTGTGTCTTTAAAGCAATAAGAAAAATCTTTTAAAGCGTATATTTCTTTACTTCTTTTTTTATATATTTTATTTATTTTATTAAAACGTATCATAATAGTTATCCATTTTGTTTATCTAAATCCCCTCTATGTTTTTAATAAACGCAAAAGTAACTATGTTTTAAGTATCCCATATATATATACATAATCATCACCCCTACACTTATAACAGATATACTGATTATAATATCACTTTATTTAGAAAAAACAATTAATTTATATAGATTAAAAAAGTGAACCAATTATGTCTTTTTGATTTAATTGATTCACTAAGCAATGTTAAGTATGATTATTCGCTTCTAAGGCAATCTACTGGATCCTTTTTCGAAGCGATTCTTGCAGGAATTAAACCGGCGATAAATGTTAATAAGCAGGAAAGAACTAAAAGTATTAATGCGCCTCCCCAAGGCAAGACAGCGACATTAGCGATACCTGCTAAATGATTTATGATTAATGAAATAGGTATATCTAAAACCATTGTGATAACTAATCCTAAAGCCCCTGAGATAAAGCCGATAATTAAACTTTCTGCAGTAAATACATGTTTGATATCTTTCTTTGAAGCACCAATCGCTCTTAAGACACCAATTTCTTTAGTTCTCTCTAGGACTGAAATATAAGTAATAATACCAATCATAATTGAAGAGACGATTAAGGAAACGGAGACGAAAGCGATTAGAACGTAGGAAATTGCATTGATAATCATCGATACTGAATCAATCATTAATCCAGCATAATCAGTATAGGTAATGACATATGATTCACCTTTATTTGAATCAGCGCGCATTTCATCGTTATATTGATCGAGGAGTTTGATTAATCTTTCTTTGCTTTCAAAATCGTTGCAATAGAAGGAAATAGATGAAGGATTAGCTAAGTCGATAACACCGAAGGCTTTCATGTTGTCTTCATAGGAAGAAGCGGAGAATACTTGATTGTAGAAAGCGTTGATATCATCATCGCTTGTCAGCATTGAAATCATCATTAAGAAAGCATTTCTAACTGCTTGTTCATCAGAAGTATCAATTCCGTATTTATCTAATAAAGTTACTAAATCCGGATTACCTATTAAAATTGCTGAAACTTCGGCATCGGTAAGATTTGTAAAGTAGGTAGTTAATTCTTGTTTCTTTTCTTGTACGGTCAATTCTTGACTAAATGGTTTACCTGTTAAAACGTTAATATCTGGAGTAGTCTTTTGAGCGATAACTACTGGGCTATTTTCGTTGCGGTTAGCAATTTCTCTAGTTAATGATGGTAAATACGCGACCGGAGTAGAAATAGAATGAGCTGAAGCATTTTTATTAGGGCGGACAACTCCAACAATCTTTAAGTTAACGCCTTTTGAGCTGTCTTCAATGTTTTCTTTTATAAGTTCATCAGAGTTACTTAATGTGCGAATATCGCTGAAAGTACCATTATCATTTTCCTTATAATAGTCTGAAGATGAGAAAATGCGGTATTCTTTTCCTAATATTTTTTCCATTGGGACATCAGGGATTTCCACTTCGTATTTATTGTAGTCAGGATTATTTTGATTTTCAAAGTTTTCTAATAATCCATGTGCTATATCATTAAGTGATGGTTCATCAACGATATCTAAGGCGTAGAGATAGTAATCGTTGATTGTGTAATTATCGTTAACAACTAAGATTGCTTCATCATAATTACTAGGCCAACGCGAACCATATTCCTCACCGATTAAATCATATTGACCTTTAATTAAGTCCATCGAATCAATCATCTCGGAGAAAACTGAAGTGTTAAGAAGATTAAATCTAGTAATATATGATTCATAATCAATTGGAGCATCCGGGTATTTAGCGTTATATTCTTCACCGATTAAACGAATTAAATCAGTAAAAACTGTCATTGGTTCAAGCTGTGTTCCATCTTGAGAGTAGATATCGATATTGAGGTTATAGGCATATTGAATAATGAATTCTTGGAAAGCCGGGTCGTTATCAATATAGCTCTTAAGATTTTTTAAGTTGTTGACTGAAGATGAGGACATAACTGAATCAAAGATATTAGACATGATTTCATTTGCCCCGATTGAAGAATCGTTACCTTCAATTTCAGAAGAGGGTGGATTCATGATAGCTTCTAAAGCAGAGGTATAGTTTAATGACTCAGTTGTGATAGTTAACGGATAGGTCGATAGGGTATCTTGCTGGACGGTGTCGATATAATTTTGGAATCCTGAAGATAAAGATAAGATTAAAGCAATTCCGATAATGCCGATTGATCCGGCGAAAGATACTAAAGCAGTTCTTCCTTTCTTAGTTAAAAGGTTTTTGCCTGAAAGAGATAATGCTGTCCAAAAAGACATAGAAGTCTTTTTCTCTTTATTTGTTTTAGGTTTCTCTTCAACTAAACTGGTTTTAGGAGCGTCTTTAACATTAAATTCGCTAGAATCATTCATAATTCTTCCATCGAGTAATTCGACGATTCTAGTTGAATATCTTTTAGCTAATTCCGGATTATGGGTGACCATGATGATGAGCTTTTCTTTAGAAATCTCTTTTAATAGTTCCATAACCTGAATTGAGGTTTTAGTATCGAGAGCACCTGTTGGTTCATCAGCGAGGATGATGTCTGGATTATTAACAATCGCTCTAGCGATAGCTACTCTCTGCATCTGTCCTCCGGATAACTGTGTAGGTTTAGCGTTAATTTTATCGCCTAAGCCAACTTTCTCTAAAGCTTCTTTAGCCCGAGTTTTTCTTTCTTCTTTATTAACACCTGATAAGGTTAAGGCTAATTCAACGTTTTCTAAAACTGTTTGATGAGGAATTAAATTATAACTTTGGAAGACAAAGCCGATTTTGTGATTACGGTAGTTATCCCAATCGCTATCTTTATAATCTTTAGTAGAAATATTATTGATGATTAAATCGCCATCAGTATAGTGGTCAAGTCCTCCAATAATGTTTAACAAAGTAGTTTTTCCGCAGCCGGATGGTCCGAGAATAGAGACAAATTCAGTATCGCGGAATTGAATTGATACACCTTTTAAAGCTTCGACGCATTGATAATTGCTGTCACCTGGTTTTCCTAAGGTGTAAGTTTTAATAATATTCTTTAATTCAAGCATATAAACTCCACTTCTTTTCTAATAACTTAAATAAATTATCAGTCATTTATTAACTTATTATTAACTTTTTGCTGTTCTAATAAATTTTTTGTTAATTCGTAATCCGGCAAGAGGTTTTTATAGAAGCGAATTAAACCTAATGGAGCGCATACGAATACGACAGAAAAAATTAATTTACGGAATCCAACCCAGCCGCTTCCAAAGAAGAAATCAAGAGGTGATTGATAGTCTTTAATCATTGATGGAACAGCTATAGATAAGAATATCGCGAAAGTAATAAACGATATTGAAAGGAAAATCCAAGGCAAGACTTTATTAACATCAGGTTTAGATAAGAATAAAGTTGCTGTCATAAATAATGGAACAAAGACGCCTAAGAAAGTGATGTAATCATTCATAAAGACCATGGTGAGAATTGATGGAACAATTCCGATTAAGGCCCCTAAAATAGCTAAGCAAATCGATAAGATAAAGCGCTTATTTCTCGTTTCAATATGCTTATTATACTTTTCCATAAATTTGTCATAATAACTCTGAAAACAGTTTTTATGCATAGGAATATATTCTTCACCTAAAGCGGTATATTCTGTGCATTCTTGTTTGCAGAAGAAACAAGTATGATTACCCTCATAGCCATCATTGATTAATAAGGCGGTTACCCGATCAAGTATTTCATCGCAGATAGCTTTAAAGTCCGGGCTATTTCTTTTTTCAATTGGCAAGGTGACGATTAAAGTGTCTTTTTCTGAAATCCCGTGAAGTGCGCAGGCATTTTTCTTCGCGGCCACTTCTAATCTTTTTCTTTCGACTTCCGTAATCTCTTTATTAGTGACAATATAAAAAGATGGAATCGCGTAGATGGTGTATTTCCATTTTCTTAAATAGATAACGAAACCGCGCTCGCGTTTATAATAAATCCCGTTATCCTCTTGAAAATCTAATTTAGCTGCATATTCTTGTAGTTCCATATCTTTTTTACCTCATTATTTTTTTTATTATATCGTTTCTTTTTAAGTTTTTAATCAGAAGTTTATTTTCTTCATCAATTCTGAATGAATCCCGTATTTTACCTTTAGTTTTCGATAACAGATCTTTAGAAATATTGCCTGTTAATAAAAACTGATAGACTTTAGAAAAATATTTAATTGCTAAGGTTGCTAATAACCAAGCCTGAGCCATCGCAACATAATATTCGGAATCAGGATTATCTTGGATTGTTTTTATTAAAATATCGACGTCGTTTTCATCAATATTATGATTAAAAATAAAAAGGACATAAGCCATTCTCCGTAAAAAGAGATTCTTTTCTTTAAGCAAGTGTTCAGCAAAAGAAAACATTTTTGAAAAGTCATCATAAATTAAATATTTTGTCAGTTCGTCGACGTCATACCAATTTTTAAAATATCTTTTATTGGATAAAATCAACTTTTTTTGTTCAGCAAAAGATTTGGCTATCTGAAATAGAGACAAAAAATAAAAGGAATATAAAATATGTGATGGATTATTTTTCCAATTTATTAAATCGACACCTTGTTTTTTTATTTCTTTTAATAGCGATGTCTTTTCTGGTATATTAATTGAATAATTTAGTAAATATTGTTCAAGTTCTTCGATGTTTAACTGTTGCATGTCTATTATTCCTCTTTCTTATTATATATAAGAAAAAGAAAAACATCTCTCTATAAAAATTTAAAATGATAAAAAAACGATGTAACCGTTTTCACTAAAAATTTGCATAAAATATCTTTTAATTGATAATTATTTATCGATATACTTTTATCGGTTGAAGAAATGTTCAACAATTAAGGAGTCCCAAATGGAAGAAAAAGTAATTACCCCACAAGAAGAAGTTGATTCGTTAGTTAAAAAGGCTCTTAAGTGCCTTGATGAATATGCTTCATTCACCCAGGAGCAAATCGATTATATCGTTGCTAAAGCTTCAGTTGCCGCGCTTGATCATCATGGCAGCTTAGCTAAATTAGCTATTGAAGAAACTAAAAGAGGCGTTTTTGAAGATAAGGCAACTAAAAACTTATTTGCATGTGAATATGTCGTTAATAATATGAGACATTTAAAAACTGTCGGTATTATCGATGATGATGAAGTTACAGGAATTGTTAAAGTCGCTGAACCAGTCGGTGTAGTCGCAGCTTTAACTCCGGTTACTAATCCAACATCTACAGCAATTTTTAAATCTCTTATCTGCTTAAAAACTAGAAACCCAGTCATTTTCTCTTTCCACCCAAATGCTAAGCAATCATCAATTGCTGCTGCGAAAGTTGTCTATGATGCCGCGGTTGCAGCGGGAGCACCAAAAAACTGCATTCAATGGATTGAAAATATTTCAATGGAAGCAACTAATTGCTTAATGAACCACCCTGGTGTTGCAACAATTTTAGCTACTGGTGGTAATGCGATGGTTAAAGCTGCTTATTCTTGCGGTAAACCAGCATTAGGCGTTGGAGCCGGTAATGTTCCTGCTTATATGGAAAAAACTTGTAATGTTAAACAAGCAGTAAATGATATCGTTTTATCTAAATCATTTGATAACGGTATGGTCTGCGCTTCTGAACAAGCTGTTATTATCGATAATGATATTTATGATGCAGCATTAAAAGAATTTGAATCTTTCGGTTGCTATCTCTGCAATGAAAAAGAAAAGAAGATGCTCGAAAAATTTATGTTCGGTGTCGCAAGCAAAGAAGATTGTCCAAAAGCTAAATTATATGCTCCATTAGTTGGTCAATCAGCAAAATGGATTGCTGAGCAAGCTGGATTTGAAGTTCCAGATAAAACTGTCATCTTACTTGTTAAATGCTCACAAGTCGGTGTCAACGAACCTCTCACTAGAGAAAAATTATCACCAGTCTTAGCTGTTCTTAAATCAAAAGATAGCGAAGAAGGAATTAAACTTGCTAAGCAAATGGTTGAATTCAACGGCTTAGGTCACTCAGCAGCTATCCATACTACTAATAAAGAATTAGTTGAACATTTCGGTGATGTTATTCCGGCAATTAGAATTATTTGGAATTCCCCATCAACATTCGGCGGAATCGGTAATGTTTATAACTCATTCTTACCTAGCTTAACCTTAGGATGCGGTTCGTATGGCCATAATTCAATTGGCGACAATGTTTCCGCGGTTAATTTACTCAATATTAAAAAGATCGGACGGAGAAGAAACAATATGCAATGGTTCAAAATTCCTAGCAAAATCTATTTTGAAAGAGATGCCATTGAGTATCTCCATCAGATGAAAGAAATGAAGAAAGTAATGATCGTTACCGATAGAAGCATGGTCGATTTAGGCTATGTTGATAGAGTTACCGATCAACTTAAACAAAGAAGAGAAGAAGTTCAATATCAATTATTCTGCGATGTTGAACCAGATCCATCAATTCAAACTGTTTTAAGCGGTGTTAAATTGATGCGTTCATTTGAACCGGATACCATTATCGCTTTAGGCGGTGGATCGGCAATGGATGCCGCGAAAGGTATGTGGCTCTACTATGAGCATCCAGAAGTTAATTTTAATGACTTAAAGCAAAAATTTATGGATATTAGAAAGAGAGCTTTCCGTTATCCAGAATTAGGTAAAAAAGCCAAATTAGTCTGTATTCCTACAACTTCCGGAACTGGTTCAGAAGTTACACCGTTTGCGGTTATCACAGATAAAACTGAAAATAAAAAATATCCATTAACCGACTACTCATTAACTCCAACAATTGCGATTATTGATCCTTCTTTAACTTTATCTCTTCCAAAGAAGATTACCGCAGATACTGGTATGGATGTCTTAACTCATGCTACCGAAGCTTTCGTTTCGACATTAGCTAACGATTATACTGATGGATTAGCTATTCAAGCAGTTAAAATGGTCTTTAAATATCTTGAAAGATCATATAATAATGGCGCGAATGACCCAGAAGCTAGAGAAAAAATGCATAATGCTTCAACTTTAGCTGGTATGGCATTTGCTAACGCTTTCCTTGGCATGAACCATTCTATGGCTCATAAAATCGGTGGTGAATTCCACGTTCCACACGGCAGAGCTAACGCAATCTTATTACCATTTACTATTCGCTATAATGGAACAAAACCACAAAAATTATCAACTTGGCCAAAGTATAACTTCTATAAAGCTGATGAACGCTATGCTGAATTAGCTGCAGCAATCGGCTTAAAATTCAATACTGTCGCTGAAGGTGTTGAAGCTTACGCTAAAGCTGTCGGCGAACTCGGTATGAGATTAGGAATTAAGATGAATTTCCAATCACAAGGTATTGATAGAGAAGCTTGGATGAATGCAATGGACAAATTAGCTTATCTCGCTTATGAAGATCAATGCTCACCAGCTAACCCACGCGTACCGATGGTTGAAGACATGAAGAAAATCATGATCGCGGCTTACGATTCTCAAGAATTCATCGCTCCTGAAAATAAATAATCATAATTTATTTAGACCAACTATAATGGTTGGTCTTTTTAGTTTAAAATTAAAAATATTCCATTTTTGCTAGATAAAATTAATAAAAATTAAGCAACATATGTATTTATTTTTTGATATTTTGTGATAAAATGGGATTGTGTTAATAGTATCCTTTATCTGTTTAATCAAAAATTAAAGTACTTACTGGAGCGATTAATACAGAAAGGATAACCATGGAAGACAAGAAAATTATCTGCAAGGACTGCGGAAAAGAATTCATCTTCACAGTCGGCGAACAAAAATTCTTTGCTGAAAAAGGATTCACTAATGATCCTGTCAGATGCCCGGAATGCCGTAAAAAACGTCGGGAAGCTCGCGCAAAGCAAGAAGCTGAACAAGCAAAGTAATAATTAAGGTAAGGTGAAAACCTTGCCTTTTTTTGTTATATATTTTATAATTTTATCGCTTGGGAGAATACATATGTTTTTGAAAAAATTGATTTTAGTCGTCTCTCCTCCTGCTTGCGGGAAGACTTTTGTTTCTAAAAAATTAGCAAGCGCTTTAACGCACGTCGTATATCTCGATAAGGATACCTTAATCCCTCTTTCAAAAAAGATTTTTGAAGTTGCTGGGGAAGAATATAATCGCTCATCAGATTTCTTTAACAAAAATATTCGTGATTTGGAGTACGTCGTCACACTCGATTTAGCTTTCGAAGCGTTACAATATGAAGATTTAGTTTTAGTTAACGCTCCATTCACAAGAGAAATTAGAGACATTGATTTTGTTAGCAAGCTATCTAAGAGATTAAAAGATGAACTTAATGCTGAATTAGTCTTTATTTGGGTTAATGCTTCACCAGAAACTTGCCATAGAAGAATGGTGGAAAGGAATTCTACCCGTGATACTTGGAAATTAGAAAATTGGGAGGAATATATCAGAGGAGTTGATTTCTCTATTCCGACACCTCTTTCTTCAAAAGAATCTGGCGCTAAACTTATTGTTTTCGATAATGATCACGATAATACATTTGAAAGCGAACTTAAGAAAACTGTCGCTCTTTTAGAAAAAGAATAATTTAAATATCTGGCTTAGGCCAGATTTTTTTGTTGCTTAAAAAACATATATCTCACACTTTGGCAATAATTATATATAATTATTTTTCGATTTGCCCCATTTTGTTATAGATTATCATTTTGTCTCATTGTAAAATATAGCCGTAATAAAACAGAAGGGATTTTTTATTATGGAAGAATTTATTATCGAAACAAGTGCTAGACATGTTCATGTCACACAAGAAACCTTAGAAGTCCTCTTCGGCAAGGGAGCGGAGTTAACTGTCAAAAAGATGCTTTCGCAACCTGGTCAATTCGCTTCTGAACAAAAGGTCGAGGTCATCGGACCTAAAGGAACACTTAAGTGCTCAATTCTCGGACCTTGCAGAAACGTCAATCAAGTTGAACTCTCTCTCACCGATGCGAGAACTTTAGGTATCGCAGTTCCTGTTAGAGAATCAGGAGATGTTAAGGGCTCAACAGCGATTACTATCAAAGGACCTTGCGGCGAAGTCGCTTTAACAGAAGGTGCTATCGCTGCTAAACGCCATATTCACATGACTCCAGCAGATGCTGAAAGATTCAATGTCAAAAATGGCGATATCGTTAATGTTAAAGTCGTTAACGAGACTGGTAGAGGCTTGATCTTTGGTGATACAGTCATCAGAGTCAGCGATAAATATGCTTTAGCAATGCATATCGATACCGACGAAGCTAATGCAGGTGCATTATCTGGCTTAGTAAAAGGTATCATTGTTAAATAAGAGGAGAAGATATGTCATTATTTAAATCAGAAGGATGCAAGCATCTGACTGGAATCAATGACACCAAACACTTAACCTCAGAAAAAGAGATTTTGACTCTCCCTGATGAATACAGCAAGGAAGTCTATGTACCTCTTGTCGATCCAGGTAAAGGATTACCAATTAATGTTGAAGCTAAAGTTGGCGATCACGTTAAAGTTGGTACCTTAATTGGAACGAGAAATATGTTTGGTAACTTGATTCCAATTTATTCACCGGTTTCCGGTGTCATCAAAGGTGAAGAAAATATTCTTCACGGCGGACTTGGCAGAATGGCCAAGCATTACGTTATCGAAAACGATTTCAAGTATGAAAATGTCAAAGTCTGTGAACCATTTTCATTAGAATCTGATGCCGATACAATTATCGATGCTATGCAGAAACTTGGATTAGTCGGTCTCGGCGGAGCTGGTTTCCCAACATTCATCAAATATAAAGGCGTTAAAGATATCGATACTATTATTATCAATGGTGTCGAATGTGAACCATTCTTAACTACCGACTACAACGCAATGATTAAAGAAAGCGAAGAATTATTCCTCGGTGCCTCTTTAATGATGAAAGCTGCACATGCTCAAAGAGCTTTAATTTGCTTTAAGCAAAACAAAGTTAGAGTCTATGAGGCTTTGAAAGATAAAGTCCATGAGTATCCAGGCCTTGAACTTAAATTAGTTCCAGATGTCTATCCGATGGGCTGGGAAAAACTTCTCTGCAAGACAGTTACTGGTAGAACTTATGAAAAATTACCAGCAGAAGCTCACGTAATTATCAATAACGCTCAAACAGCAATTGAATTAGCTAAGTCGTCTAAGACTGGCTTTATTACAAGAAGCAAAATGCTTACAGTTACCGGTGAAGGCCTTAAAGAAAACGCTAATGTTATAGTGCCAATCGGAACAAAGGTTAGTGAAATTGTTCGTTTCATGGGTGGGTATACCATCGATGAAGGTGTCGTTTTATTAGGCGGACCAATGTGTTCAAGAGGCTTGATGAACGATAACTGCGCAATCCTTCCTCAAAACGATGCTATCACCGTTTTAAGAAAGTTAAAGAGAAGAACTCAACAATGCTTAAGATGCGGTGCTTGTACAGATCATTGCCCAACTAACTTACAGCCAGTTGAGATTAAAATCGCATATGAACACAAAGACATGGATAGAATGATGGCTTTGAAACCAACAGTCTGTATCGGCTGCGGATTATGTTCTTATGTTTGCCCAAGTCAAATTGAAGTCAATGATTTCGTTAAGAAAGCTAAGGCTTTAGTTATGATGGAAGAAACAAAACGCAAAGCCGCTGAAGCTAAAAAGGCCGAAGCAGCAAAACCTCAAGGAGGAAAACAATAATGAAATTCGGAATGAATCCGGGTCCATATTATCGTTCAAACAGATCAACTACTCATATTATGATGGAGTTGATGATCGGTTTGGCTGTAATTTGGCTCAGTGCGATCGTCTTCTACTTCATGCAAAGCAGCGCTAATGGTGTCTTAGCTATCGTTAATCCGATAATCGCTATGGTTACCGCTGTTGTTGTCGAAGCTCTCTTCATGCTTCCAAAGACGATTAAAGAAAAGAGAAATTTCAAAGATTTACTCGATGATGTATTTCATTCTTATGGATATGTCAGCGGAATGATCTTAGCTTTAATTTTACCGGTTGCAACTTCTTGGTATGCAATCGTCGTTTCTACAATTATCGGTGTTGGCGTCGCTAAGATGCTCTTCGGCGGATTTGGTCACAACATCTTTAACCCAGCAATCGTTGGAAGAATCATTTGCCAAACTTGTTTCTTAGATAAGATGGCTTATGATGCTGAAATCACAACCGGTGCAACTATTACTACAGCTATGGGCAGTAATGGTTGGTCACTTGATTTACTCAATACCGGTCACATTTCCTTTATTGATCTCTTATTTGGTAACTACCGCGGTGCTTTAGGTGAAACATTTACTATTATCTTATTAATAGTCGGTATCGTTTTAGTTATTAGAAAAGTTATTGATTGGAGAGCTCCAGTATTCTACTTAGCAACCATTTATGTCGCAACCTTTATCATGGGTCTCTGCGGCGGATATGGTGTTGATAGCTTTGAATATGCTTTAGTCCAAGTTGCTTTAGGTGGCGTTATGTTCGGCGCAGTTTTCTGCTTAACTGACCCAGTTACTTCACCTACTTCAAGAGCTGGCCGCGTTTTCTTCGGTATGGGTGCTGCTTTAATTACTATGTTAATTAGATACTGCGCTTCTGCTCCTGAAGGCGTTGCTTATTCAATTCTCTTTATGAATCTTTTCACACCGCTTATTGATTTAGCAGTTAAGGGATTAAGTAAAGAAAATACTAGAAGAAATATCATTACAACATCCGTTATGGGTGCAGTCGCTATTGTTGGCGGACTTTATTTAGGCTTCACCAAGATTGATAAGATGGGCTTCTTCAACTATGAATACTCATTTGCTGATAAAACCGGTGAATTCACTGCAACTATCAACTATGCTGGCGAAAAAGACGGAATTGAAAGCTATGACGTCTCTGTTACCGGTTATGTCGCAACAAACACTGAACATAATTTCGGTGATGTCAGAACAGTTTTCGCAGGCGCTCTTGCTAAATACGAAAACGGAACTGAATATCCAAATTATCAATTCGTTGTCAATGATAATGGTACATCCCTGGATTTAACTTATGAGAAGGATGATGCTGAACAAATTATCGAAGGTGTTCTAAAATTAAAAACTGATAACACTAACGATACTTATACAATTGTTGATTCAGTTTCTGGATACTATCTTCCAACTGATGTTTCCACAGAAGAAGCTGTTTACTCATTAGAAATTGCAGATGATTATTCTATCATCCTTACTATGGCTGATGGACATACTTCACAAGATAACAATTCCATGTCTTATGCTTCTATGAGCTTCACCATTGATATTGATTATGAAAATAAAGTCGTAGTTGCAACACACTTAAAATCTACAGGCGCTGGTGGTGGATACGGCGATGCAATGCTTGATTTTGAAAATACGCCATATGCTCCTTATTTAAGTGATGAGGCTGCCATGAAGTTATTAAACTTCTATGCTACCTACGTTAATATTACTACACCTGTCCCATTCTCTACTTACGAAAAATACAACACACAGACTGCATTGATTGATACAGTTAATAGCGATTTACATGTCGGTGCAACTTATACTGCTAACGGCTTTATGTATATGATGAACCGCGTTATTGAATACGCTCAATATTATCATCAATCATTATCAGCCGGAAAGGTGGTAAGATAATTATGAATAAATTAGTAAAGATGCCTTTATTCTTAGGTGTTACCTGCCTCGTCTGCGGCGGATTACTTGCAGGTATCGTCGCTTTGACTGATCCGGTTATTGAAAAGAATGAACAAGAACGCTTATCAGCAGCATTCAGAACTATGTATGATGATGAAAGCGCACTTGTTACTAAGACCATCGTTATCAATGAAGAAGGTAATCCAATTTCTGAAATTAACGATGTCACTCATACTGGAGGAGAATCAGCTGTTTATAAAGTTACTTCTTCTTCCTCTTATGAAAGAATGACTTTCTACGTTGGTATCTCTAGAGAGAATAATACTGTTGATGCTTATTATTCTTTATCAAGTACCGCTTCTTCTCTTGGATATGGCAACTTCCAAAACTCTGCTAATATATCCAATCTTTATCAAGGATATGATGGAACAGGAACAGTTATCGTTACCGGTACTACGGTTACTTCAAAAGCAGTGAAAGTTGCAGTTGATGCTTGCTTAGATGATTACGCTGTTAGATATTTAGGTGAAGGCGGAAATCAAGGTGAAACATTGGCTTTCTATCAAGAAATGTATGGAGAAAGTGCTGTATTAAAAGCTGAAGCTTCAATCAATGAAGGTGGAATCTTAAATGGATATCTCGTTGAATATGAAGAAGCAACTCACTACATTTATAAGTTATCAATTACTGTTGATGGAACAACTACTACATATTATGTAGGTATGGACAATGCTGGACGTGGTGAGGTATATAAATATATTAGTTGTACTAATCTTGATACTTGGTCATTCTTCTATCTTCATAATGATGAGAAGATTACAGAAGGTATCAAGGGTAAATTCCATGGCACTTTCGAAATCGCTCCATCAAGCGAAGAAGTAAATACCGCTTTCAATGAAGTCTATACTTTCGCTTTGCAAGATCTTGCTATGCGCGACTGGGAGGTAAAGTAAAATGAAAGAAACAAAAACAAGTTTACGCCAGGCCTTCACTAATCCGATTTTTAAAGAAAATCCGATTCTCGTGACATTATTAGGTCTTTGCCCGGTTTTAATCGTTACTGATACATTTGATAAATCTTGGGGTATGGGAATTGCTGTCTTATTAGTTCTTATTTTCACTAATATCTTCATTTCTCTTATTCGTAAGATTGTTCCTAATGAAGTTAGAATTCCGGTATTTATCGTTATCATCGCTTGCTTTGTTACTATTGTTGAGCGCTTGATGAATGCTTATACTCCTACATTATATTCTTCCTTAGGTGTTATTATTTCGATGATTACCGTTAACTGTATCGTCCTCGGACGCGGCGAAGCATTCGCTAGCAAAAACGGTGTTCTTCCTTCTCTTCTCGATGCTATCGGTACTGGAATTGGCTTCTTCTTAGCTGTTTCCGTTATCGGTTTAGTTAGAGAATTCTTAGGCAAAGGTGGATTGACTATTTCTAATCCTTTCACCGGAGTCGCTATTTTCTCAGCTTATCCATTAGAAGATTATGCTATTTCCTTCCTCTGCGATAAGGGCGGAGCATTCTTAATGCTTGGCTTAGCAGTCGGTATCTATTCTTACGTCAGAATTAAACTTGATGAAAGAAAAGAAAAGGAAGCTGCTCAAGTGGAGGTTAAATAATTATGGAAATTATTACCAGTTTATTAGTGGTCTTCATCACAGCGATGATTACCAATAACATCGTCCTTACTACCGGATATGGTATCTGCTCCTATATCGGTGTTTCCAAAAACAGAAAATCGGCATTCGGCATGGGTGTCGCTTTAGTCTTTGTCGTCTTCATGGCGAGCTTAGTCTCTTATTTCTTAGAGATGCTCTTAGTAGCTTTGAATATTGAATTTATGCAGACCATCTGCTTTATCTTAGTCATCGCTTCTTTAGTTCAACTCGTTGAAATGATCGTTAAGAAATTCTTACCTTCACTTTATAAGAGCTTAGGTATCTACTTACCATTGATTACTACTAACTGTGTTGTCTTATACGTCACAAAACAAATTTGCGATGTTGAGACAATTCTCACCGGATTAGGTTTATCTGGCAGCTTAGCAAACAATGGCTTCTTCAATTTCCTCTTCGCGATGGTTTATGCCTTAGGCACAGGCTTAGGATATTTCGTCTGTATCGTCTTATTCTCAACCATCAGAACTAAAATCGATTATTCACCGGTTAAGAGAGGTTTCTATGGTGCCGGTATCGCTTTAGTTACAACTGCTTTAATGGCTCTTACTATCACAGGCTTAGCAGGAATTTTCTAGAATGCGATATCTCTACATTCTGTTAGTGCTCATCGTTTTCGTTGGAGTCTTTTGCTTAATCTGGTATCTTAATTCTCGGACTAAGAAACCAGATGATTGCGGAGAACTTCCAGAAGAATGCCAGCACTGCAGTGTTACTATCTGTAAGAATCATCCTAAAGATCAGAAAACGGAGGAAAAGAAATGATTTACGTTTACGCATGTATCGTTGTCGTTGTCGCCGGAATTATCTTAGGTTTAGCCTTAGGCTTAGCCGACAAATATTTAAAGATTGAAGAAGATCCACGTAAAGACGACATTACAGCATTGCTTCCAGGTGCTAACTGCGGAGCATGTGGCTATCCTGGCTGCTCGGGTTTAGCCGAAGCTATGGTCGAGGGAAAATCTACTAAAGCTAGCGACTGCAAAGTCATTAAAGGTGACAAGCAAAAAGCTTTACAAGATTATCTCGACAATATGAAGAAATAAATTATGGTGTTAGAATATACACCTAAGGGTACTTGCTCAAGAAAGTTTATTATTGAGCACGATGGGCAAAAAGTACTCTCTTTGCAAGTTATCGGGGGCTGCAATGGCAATTTAAAAGGCATTGCTGCTCTCGTTAAGGGCATGGAGATTAAAGAAGCTATTAGCCGCTTAGACGGTATTAAATGTGGCTTTAAAGATACATCATGTCCTGACCAATTAGCCCAAGCATTAAAAAACTTACTATAGAAAGGTATCTGTTCATGGAAGAAAGAATCTTATTTACTTCTGAGTCGGTATCCGAAGGCCATCCTGATAAAGTTTGCGACCAGATTTCCGATGCCATTCTCGATGAAGTATTAGCGTTAGACCCTTTAGCGCATGTCGCATGCGAATGTTTTATCACACAGGATTTCTTATTAATTGGCGGAGAAATTACTACATCTTGTAAAGTTGATTATGAAAAAATTGCTCGCGATGTATTAATTAAAATTGGCTATGTAAGCGATGAAATCGGTATTGACGGGTATAATTGTAAGATTCTTAATCTGATCAATACCCAATCAAGCGATATCGCTCAAGGAGTTAATAGAGGTAAAATTGAAGATCAAGGAGCTGGTGACCAAGGTATTATGTTTGGTTATGCTTCTGATGATTCTGAAAACTATATGCCTTTACCAATCGTTATGGCTCATAAGTTAGTCCGCGTAGCATCATCATTAAGACACGAGGGTAAATTTAAACACGCTCGTCCAGATATGAAGAGTCAAGTGACTATAGACTATACTGATACCACTCCGCGGGTGAAGACCGTTTTAATGAGCGTTCAACACGATGAAGATGTCGATATGGAAAGCTTTAAAAAGTATATCCATGACGAAATCATGGTTCCGGTTGTCGCTTCATTTCACTTAAATACTGATTTTGAATATTTAATTAATCCGACTGGAAGATTCGTTATCGGAGGACCGAAAGGTGATACGGGTTTAACCGGTAGAAAGATTATTGTTGATTCCTATGGTGGCTCAGCAAGAGCTGGCGGGGGTTGTTTTTCTGGTAAAGATCCATCAAAGGTTGACCGTTCTGCAACTTATGCCGCGCGTTATGTCGCGAAGAACTTAGTCGCTGCTGGTGTGGCTAAGAGAATTGAAGTACAGTTAAGCTATGCAATTGGAGTTAGCAAACCAATTTCTATCGCTGTTGATACTTTCAACACCGAAACTCTTGATAAAAAGAAAATTTTAAAAATTATCGATGAAGTCTTTGACTTACGTCCAGGAATTATCATCCGTGATTTTTCTTTAACCAAACCGAGCTTTAAATATCAAGATTTAGCAACATATGGACACTTTGGACGTCCGGATTTAGATTGTCCGTGGGAGAGATTAGACAAAGTTGATTTAATCAAATCTCTCATGGTAAAAGAAAACTCCTAAACGGAGTTTTTTTACGGAGGAAAATATGACAAATTACGATGTGATTATTGTGGGGGCCGGTCCGGCTGGATATTTCTGCGCTTATGAATTAATGGAAAAAAATCCGTCTTTGAAGGTTTTATTACTAGAAAAAGGCTATGATATTTATTCCCGTAAGTGCCCAGTTTTGGAACACAAACTTGAAAAATGTCCAATTAATAAAGAAAAAGTCTCTGGATGCTATCCAGCTTGTGCGATGACTAATGGTTTTGGCGGAGCTGGGGCTTATTCCGATGGAAAGTTCAATATCACCAATGAATTTGGTGGATGGTTAAACGAATATATTGATGAAGATGAATTATTATCATTAATTTCGTATGTAGATGAAGTTAACTTAAAATATGGGGCTACACCGGTAATTACAAATCCTTATACTAACGAAGTTAGAGATATCGAAAAAAGAGCAATTGCTGTTGGTTTAAAACTCTTGAGAGCAAATGTTAGACATATCGGAACTGAGGATAATTTAGAAATTCTTAAACGTATTTATGAAGATTTAAAGAAAAAAATCGAAATGAAATTCATGACAAGCGTCGATGACATCATTGTTGAAGATGGAAAAGTTATCGGGGTAAAAACAAAAAAAGAAGATTATTTTGGTAAATATGTTTTCGTTGCTGTCGGTAGAGAAGGCAGCCATTGGTTAGAATCTATGCTTGATAAACATCATGTCAAAATGACCAATAACCAAGTCGATGTCGGCGTTAGAGTTGAAACCAATGATATCGTTATGGAAGAAATTAATGAAGCTTTATACGAAGGTAAATTTATCTATAATACCTCAGTTGGAACACAGGTTAGAACATTCTGCTCTAACCCATCTGGTCAAGTCGTTGTCGAAAACGAAGCTGGAACGATTTTAGCTAATGGTCACGCATATAAAGATAAACGCTTAGGATCAAATAACACTAATTTCGCATTACTTGTTTCTCATAAATTTGATGAACCATTTGATCGACCTAATGATTATGCTCACTCAGTCGCTAGATTAGCTAATCAGCTTTCTTGCGGGTCGGTTATTGTTCAAAAATATGGTGATGTTCTTTTAGGCAGAAGAACAACAAAGAAGAGATTAGCTGATGGCTTTGTTAGACCGACGTTAAAAGAAGCTGTACCAGGCGATTTAGGTCTCTGCTTACCATATAACACGATGAAATCAATTATCGAAATGATTGAAGCTCTCGACCACGTTACTCCAGGTATCGCTAATGAGCATACCTTATTATACGGGGTTGAGGCGAAATTCTACTCCTCACGTCCAGTAGTTGAAAATACATTGGAAGTTAAAGGAATTAAAAATTTCTATGTTGGCGGCGATGGAGCTGGCTTAACTAGAGGCTTAGCGCAAGCCGGCGCTTCCGGAGTTTATGTTGCTAGAGAAATTGCAAAAATAGAAGAAGGAAAATAAGATGCCAAGATTAGTTTTGGAAGGTGCCCAATGGGGCGATGAAGGTAAGGGTAAAGTAACCGATTACCTAGCTCAGAAAGCGGATGTCGTTGTCCGTTTCCAAGGCGGAAATAACGCTGGTCATACAATTGTCTTCAACGGACATAAGTATGCTTTAAAGTTAATCCCTTCAGGAATTTTTTCTCCGCATATTAAAAATGTTCTCGCGAACGGAATGGTTATCAATGTTGAAGCTCTTCTTAGCGAATTAGCAACTTTAGAGAGCCAAGGAGTTAAATCTTATCAGCTCTTTATCTCCAACCGGGCACAAGTGTTAATGCCTTATCATATTGATTTAGATGGAGCTAGCGAAAGCATTTTAGGCGACCATAAAATCGGTACAACAAAAAAAGGTATTGGACCATGCTATCAAGATAAGTATGCCCGCCTCGGTATCCGTATTGGTGATTTGCTTGATGAAGAAGCTTTAAAAGATCGCTTAGAGACCGTTTTGCCGTTAAAAAATAAAGAATTAGCGTCTTATGGGTTAAAGGCTTATATCTATGATGAATTATTCTCTCTTTGCCGTAACTGGGGCGAAAAGATTAGAAAATTTGTAACCGATACTTCTATTTTATTAAACGAAGAAATCGAAAAGGATAGCAAGATGCTTTTCGAAGGCGCTCAAGGTGCGATGCTCTGCATTGAACACGGCACTTATCCTTACGTTACTTCTTCTTCACCAACAGCTTCTTCAGTGTCTTTAAACTGCGGTATTGCTCCTTTCTATGTCGATAATGTTTTAGGAATCATTAAAGCATATACCACAAGAGTCGGTGAAGGACCTTTCCCAAGTGAACAACTTAACGATATTGGCAATTTAATTAGAGAAAAAGGCCATGAATACGGCACAGTTACTAAACGCCCAAGAAGAATTGGCTATCTCGATACTGTGGTTATCAATCACGCGAAACGCGTTTCAGGCATTCGTCATTTATCAGTGATGTTACTCGATGTTTTAACTTCTGTTCCTCTAAAAATTTGCTACGCTTATGAATTAGACGGCAAGGTTATTAATTATATCCCTTCTACCTTAGCTGAATATAAGCGCGTTAAACCTCTCTATGTTGAAATGGAGAGCTGGACAGAAGATATCTCAAACGTTAAATCATTTGATGAATTACCGGAAAACTGCAAGAAATATCTTAAGAAAATTGAAGAGTTAACTTCTTTACCAATTGCTATGTTCTCAGTTGGCGCGGACAGAAATAAGACCATCGTCTTAGAGGATCTTCTTTAATGATTGACCGTTACGCACGTCCAGAGATGAAAGAAATCTTCTCGCTTGGACATAAGTTTGATACATATTTAAAAATCGAATTAGCAGTTAGTAAAGTTTTAGCTGAACATAAAGTTATTCCTCAGGAAGATTATGAAAAAATTGCTAAGAACGCAAAAGTTAATCTGCAAGAGGTTTTAGAGTTAGAAAAAGAAACTAAACATGATGTAATCGCTTTTACCCGCAGCGTTTCTAATTCCTTAGGAGAAGAGCGAAAATGGGTTCACTATCTTCTTACCTCTACTGATGTTGTTGACTCATCGCTCGCTTATATTTATAAAGAAGCTAATGAAATTCTTTATCAAGATTTATTAAAATTAAAAGAAACTTTAAAAAATCTCGCTTTGAAATATAAATTTACTCCGCAGATTGGTCGGACGCATGGTATTCACGCCGATATTACTTCTTTTGGCTTAAAATGGGCTTTATATTATGATGAACTAAACCGCGATATCCATCGTTTCTTAGAAGCTAAAAAAGATTTAGAAACGATTAAAATTTCTGGAGCGGTTGGTAACTTTGCAAATATTCCTCCATATGTTCAAGATGAAGTAGCTGAGAGTTTAAACCTCAATTCAGCCTTAATTTCAACTCAGGTTTTATCAAGAGATAACCATGCGTATTACTTCTCAGTTTTGACAATTATCTCTTCTCTTTGCGAAAAAATCGCATTTGAAATTCGTTTACTGCAACAAACCGAAATTCATGAAGTTGATGAATATTTTTCCAAAGGACAAAAAGGATCTTCGGCAATGCCTCACAAAAAGAATCCAATCTCTAGTGAAAACATCTGCGGATTATCTCGTTTAATGAGAGGATACTTATTACCGATTCTCGAAGATAACGCCTTATGGCATGAAAGAGATATCTCGCATTCATCAGTTGAAAGAGTAGCTTTACCTGACGGCATCACTTTACTTGATTATCAACTCAATCGGTTAAATAATGTTTTATCTAAGTTAATCGTTTATGAAGATAAGATGAAAGAAGATATCTATCTCACCCACGGAGTTATTTTCTCTCAAAGAGTGATGACGGAATTAATCGACAAAGGCTTATCAAGAGAAAACGCCTACGATCTAGTGCAAACTCTCGCCTTAAAATCCTATAATGAACATCTCGATTTCCATGCTTTACTCGCGGATAATGAAGAAATTAAAAAACATCTTTCCGAAGAAGAAATCGATAGCTGTTTCACCTTAGATTACTATTTTAAAAATGTTGATTTTATTTATAAGAAAGTCGGTATAAAATAATCTTATCAAAGTTAAGATACATCAGAATTTATGATAGCATCTTAACTTTTTTTTATCTTTGATATATAATAAAGGTACAAGATACCAATAGGTCATAATAGGAGGCACAAATATGAAATGTCAGATTACTGGTAAGAATATTACCGTCACCGATGCGATGAGAGATGTCATCACTCAAAAGTTACATCGGATGGACAAATATTTTGTCACAGATGAAGAAGTTGAAGCCAAAGTTTTGACAAGAACTTATAAAGATGCTCAAAAAGTGGAAATAACAATCTTCACCAAAATGATGGATTTCCGGGTTGAAGTCAAAGATAAAGATCTCTATGCCGCGGTCGATATAGCTATCGATAAACTTGAAGGACAGATGAGAAAATTAAAAACTAAACTTTCTAAACGCCATAAAGAAAATCTCGGTCGGGCAATCGCTTTTGAAAATTTCCAAAGCGATGAAGAAGAAGCTCAAAATGATGAAGTCGTCAGAGTTAAGGAATTAACTCTTGAACCGATGGAACTTGAAGAAGCTATCACTAAGATGGAAGCTCTCGATCATAATTTCTTCGTCTATCTCGATTCTGAAGATGAAAAATTATCCGTTGTTTATAAACGTGATGAAGGTGGTTACGGCGTTTTGGAAGTCGTTTCACCGGAAGTTAAAAAGTAATTTTCTAATTAAGGGTTACCTAAAAGAAAGGTAATCCTTTTTTAATGCGCTTTTCTTTGCATTTATTTAAATTTTTTAATAATATTTTAAAAGGTGAGAATATGAAAAAACTTAAATTATCTTTTTTGTTAGTCGCATTAGGAACTTTGTCAGCATGTCAGGGCAACAATCCTTTTAATCCAAGCAATAATGAATCCTGGTATTCAAATACTATTAAAACGCAGATTATCGGTATGTCAGGCGATCCAGTTCAACCTTTTGATAAAGAAACTAACAGTATGCTTAATCAATTAGACGCGGTCATTTCGCCTTTTGATACGACTATTTCCGTGATTCGTTATCAAAATAATCAAAATTTTTCGGATATTACTTCGTTAGTTAGAAATAATTTTAGCGAATTACATGCTTATTTTGATTCGCATTACGATTATAAAATTAATGGAAATTTAATTAATAATCTCAAAACTATCAATGATCATTATGGCGATGGAGAATTTATTGAAGTTAACGATGATTTATATTCAATTTTACAGACTGCAGTTGAAGTTACTGAAGTAGCGGATGGCTATTATAATGTCGGTATCGGTGCACTTTCTGATCTTTGGAAAGAATATATTAATTATAATAAAGGCAATACTTCTTCTGCTCGTCCGATTTATCGTAAGCTCTATACGAGTGCCTTTATGATGGAAACATTATTTAATTACGATATTACATATGCTGATGAAGAAAAAGGAATTTATGAAGCAATTCTTTTATTAGTTACTGATTCAAGTACTTTTGAAGACAGCCAAAACTTAGCTTATCATCTAAAATTTATTAACGGTGAAGAAGAAGCTGATATTCTTTTAGGATTTAATAACCAATTAAAAATTAATGCTTATACTTTATTAAACGGTGATGAGCTTACTTCTTTAGCAAATTTAAAAGAAAATGCAGTTAGCAGCCAAATTAAGAATTTTACTAAAGGAAGCAATTTAACAATTTTTGGTGACAGCAATCTCGATTCTAAGTTCACTCAATTTTTAGATAACGTAATTAATGATGCTTCTGCGCGTCTAGAAAAGACGAAAAAAGGTATGGTTCCAACTGCTAGTGAAGTAGCGACCGCTAAATCAGCTGTTCCATCTGGAAAAGAAATTTCTTCAATTGTTGAATTTAAAGAAGAAAATAATAAAAAGTATGTCAGATTAAACAAATTAGAAGGCGCAGAACAAGATGTGAGATTATCGCTTGGTTCTATCGGTAAAGGTTATGCTGTTAAGAAAATGCAAGAAAAACTTGATCCAAACGGAATCGCTTATGTTAATGGCGGTGATTCTTCAGTTTCGACAATTAACGATAATATGTTTGGTGCATGGAGATTAGCCATTACCAATCCGTTACATGGTGAAGCGATAAATCAAGGCGATAAAGTAACTGCTCAGAAATATAATTCAGCAGAAATGCGTTTAAGCCGTCAGGGAAGCTTCTCTTTCTCAACGTCAGGCGATTATGTTAACTGCTATTTTGATAGCGAAGGGCAGCGTTATCATCACATCATCAACCCAGTTACCGGTTATCCTTCAAATACTTTCCGGACAGTTTCCGTCGTTTGCTCAGATTCAACTTTTGCTGATGCTATTACCACTGGATTAATGGCGATGACCATGGATGAAGGTAAAGAATTTATTAAAAATTTACGTTCTCAGTACTCTTTAACTATTTATCCGATTTGGACAGTTCAAGATGGTGCTAGCTTAAAAGTTTATGCGGATAAAACCCTTGAAGGACAATTAAAAGTTGATCGCGGACAGGAAACACAGAATATTGTTACTAGTTTAGAGTTTATTGAGGTATAATTTTATTAACTGTTTATAAATAAAACAGTTATAATATTTATAGGCAGGGAAGAAAGAATTTTTTATGATTAAATTACTCGCGACTGATCTTGATGGAACGCTTTTCTATCCAAAGAAAAAGATTAGAGTTTTATCAGAAAAGAATAAAGCGTTTCTTAGAGAAGTCATCAAGGAAAATAAGGAAGTTGTTTTAGTCTCCGGACGAAACTTTTATGTTGCGGATATAATCGGTAAAAAGCTTCATCACCATGTCGACATGATCGCCTGCAACGGAGCTTGCGTCTATGTCGATAATAAACTAATTGATGAAACTCCAATTGAAAAGAAGATTGTTAAAGATATTTTTGAAAAAAGCCGTAATGATAAGAGAATTGTCGCTTGGACTTTTATGTCAAATAATCATAAAATGGTTATTGTTCCAACCCATTTAAATTTCTTTATTCGCTTTCTTTTGCGAATTGGACTATTTTTACAGTTCAATATGCAAGAGCCATATAATATGGGAGAAAAATATCTAAAAAGGCTTTTAGAAGATGATTCGGCACATATTTATAAAGTGATGGCGATTATGGGATTAGGCGAAAAAAAAGAAAAATTGGCGCAGATGATGACCGATGAATACCTTAATATCGTCAATGGCTACTTAGAAGCTACTTGGTCTGGTGAAGCTATTGAATTTATGAAAAAAGGCGTTAGTAAAGCTAATGCTTTAAAAAAATTGATAGATGTGTTAAAGTTAGAAAGAAACGAAGTAGCTGTCATCGGTGATTCGGGCAATGATGTTTCTATGTTTAAAGAATTTGAACATAGCTTCGTTATGTCTCATGCCCCTGAAGAGATTAAGAAATTCGCTTCGACCGTCGTAGACAATGTCTATGATTTAAAAAATTACATTATGAAGGAGTAAAAAAACACAACATGAACGCAACCACAAGATATGTTATCGACATTTATCAAGTAAGTGTCATCATTAGAGACACTCTTGAATATCTCGTTCCGAGAAAAGACGGATATAAAGTCGAGGTTTATAATCAAAGAAAGAACATTATCAAAATCGCTCTTTCGAAAAACCATGCTCTCGATCGCTTCTTGACCGAAAATAAAGAAACCGGTGAAAAGATTAGAAATAATATTCAGGATTTCTATGATATGGTATATGGCGATGAGTCACGCGCTGTCTTTGTCGAAAATGATAAAGTAGTCGTTGATAATGGTTATAACACTCAAGTTCTCGACTATGTCATCGGACTTCACGAAACTTTATTTGATATCTGCAACGGATTCATCAAACACGCTAAAGAAACAAATAATTACGAAGAAGAATTAGGACTTCTCGTCGAAAGAGAAAACCATCTCTATCGCTGCGTTTCTTCAATGGTTATCACTGATCAAATTCACCGTTTATTCGTTGAATTTAACAAAGCTATGAGAGAAAGCAAAGGACAAGCTACTCCACAAAGCAACTTCATCTCGAATGAATTAAGAAAGAATGTCGGTTTCTTCCGCTTCGTCCAAGATCATGCTCATTATGAAGATGATATCTATAAATTAGCAGTTGATAAGAGTAAATATGTTCTTGATTTAATGTCCGGTAAGGAAAAACTCGATGAAACCGGCGAAGGAATCAGAAAAGAAATTCTCAATCTTCATACCTTATGGGCAAGAGCTGTCGTTTTAACCGAAGCTGAATGGAGAGGTATCTATCAAAAGGTCGTTAACGATTTAATCGCTTACGATAAAGAAATGCTCGCTAAGAGACAAGCTGCTCAGGCCGCTGCTCCTGCTACAGAAGAAACAAAAGAAGAAAAAGCAGAAGAAAAAGTAGAGGAGACAAAGTAATTAATGGCAAGACAAAAGAAAGTCTTATCATCACAAGAAAAAGCTAAAAGAGATTTAAAGATTGCTGAAAGCGTATACTATACTATCGGGGGATTTTTCCTTCTCGTCGGTTTTGTGTTTTCTATTCTCGGAGTGATTTTGCTTAATCCTCCACAGGAAAACTTCGCTTCTTCGCCGCTTTATTTAGCCGAACAAGCTTTCTTTAAAGCTATTAACTGGAATACGACTTTCCTTAATGCTGGAGCTTTATTGATGGTCTTAAGCATTATCTACTTCATGATTGTATTTTATATCTTCTCAAGAAAAGGCGATGACCTCGCTAAGAGAGAACATTTAAAATCACATCGTCAAAGAGAAATCGTTTTCCCTCAGCAAGCTGCAATGGAAACTACTGCTGAGCAAGTTGATGATAATAAAGTAAATGAGTAAAATAAAAGGTTACCGATAAGAGGTAACCTTTTTTAATGCTTAATTATTGCTCAATTTTTAATGTATCAAGAACGCTTTGATGGACGCGTTTGATTTCGTCGATAGCTTCTTGTTTGCTTATTTTAGAAACTGCACCATAATAGAATTTGCATTTCGGTTCAGTTCCCGATGGACGAATAGCAATTGATGTACCATCTTCAAGATAATATTTTACCGCATCGGTTGATGGAAGATTTTCAATGAATTCTTCTTGATCGCCGCTGATTCTCGATAAGTAGAGATAGTCTTCGACGGTTATTACTTTCTTTCCAGCGATTTCAGTTAACGGAGATTCATGGAGATGAGCCATAATTTCTTTCATGGTCTCTTGTCCTCGTTGACCTTTAAAGAAGATCGAATATTGAATATCGGCGTGATAGCCATAAATCTTGGATAATTCATCAAGTACTTGATCAAGTCTCTTTCCCTGGAGACGGTAATAATTAACCATTTCGCTAATCATAACCATAGCTTGTAAAGAGTCTTTGTCTCTAACGAAAGAAGAAATTAAATAGCCATAAGATTCTTCGTATCCGAATTCAAAGGTCTTCTCTTTTGTCTTTGAATAATAATGGATTCTTGAACCGATATACTTAAATCCGGTTAAGAGAGATTCAACGGAAACTCCGTATGATTTAGCGATTTTAGCACCTAAATCACCGGTGACAATGGTGTTAAAGAGAACGCCGTTAGAAGAAAGAGTTCCATTAGCTTTTCTTTGAGAGAAGATATAATTAATCAGTAACGCCCCGGTTTCATTTCCGGTAGATAATTGATAATTACCGTGAGAATCGAGATAAGCGATACCGATTCTATCGCCATCTGGGTCAGTACATAATACTAAGTCTGCTTCATTTTCTCTTGCATAGATTAAAGCGAGTTCATAGGCTTCTGGGTTTTCTGGATTTGGCGATTTAGTGTTGGAAAAATATGGATCAGGTGAGCATTGTTCTTTAACAGGGATAACGTTGTACTTTAAATGTTTAAGTAAATGCATTCCGTTTTCATAAGCAGTGCCATGCTGCGGAGTAAAAACAATCTTAAAATCAGTTTTGTCGAGATTTTTATTAATTTGAATCTTTCTGACGTTCATCCGATAATTTTCATCGATATATTCATCGAGAATGAGAATTTGCCCAGGGTTTGGGTCTTTACCGCGTTTAACGTTTAACTCAAATCCGAGATTATTGATGATATCGACTAAACCGACGATATCGTTTGGCAATAACTGACAGCCATTCTTATCATAGACTTTATAGCCATTATATTCTTTTGGGTTATGAGATGCGGTAATCATTACTCCTCCGACAGCTTTCATCTTTCTTACTGCATATGATAATTCCGGTGTTGGACGTAAAGCATCAAAAAGATAAGCCTTAATTCCGTATGAAGATAAGGTTCTCGCTGTTTCAACAGCAAATTCACGGGAGAATAAGCGGTTATCATGGGAGATAACAACTCCGTTTTGCTTAGCGCGCGAACCAAATTTAGCAAGTAAAAATTTAGCAAAGCCAACTGTAGCTTTTCTAATAACATATATATTAAGACGGTTGCTGCCAGGTCCTAATAACCCTCTCATGCCTGCAGTGCCGAATTCTAATTCTTTATAAAAACAATCATTTATTTCCTCGTCGGACATATTGAGCAGTTGCTCGCGGAATTCATCTGACAAACTCGGTTCAGATAAATAGCGATTATACTTTTCTAAGATTGTCATTCTCTTTCTCCTTTTGTTCGATTAAATGAACCATTGTTTCAAATAGAGAGATCTCTTGATCATAATGGAGATATTCCAAATATGCGAAGACATATTGGCTTTTGACCATTGAAGAAGCAAAATCGATAATATTCACTCCTTCTTTTACATTTGACAAGAACTCATGAGGGGATGAAAATTTCTTGCCGTGGTAGAAGATCTGCCCGCTTCCTTCAAGGAGGAAACCGAGCTTAAAATACGCTCTATTTTCGTTAATAAGAAACTCGTTTTCTAATTTTTTTACTTCTTGATATAGTGTAGGCTCTTTAAAATCATACTTCGTCTTTTCCATGTAAAAAGTTAGAAGGTGATATTTTAGAAAGTCTTTTAAGTAGATATCAATACTAGGAGCAAAAGATAAAATCTTTTTTCCCAAGGCTTGGAAACTGTCAAATCGATATCCATGATAGGAAATAACCATCAGGGGATTTAACAGATATTGAGCCTTGAAAACCAAAGCATCTTGCTGAAAAGGAGTTCTTAATAACTCAGCAATAGTATTATACAAATTCTGATTTGTTTTGTATAAGATTTTCAGAAATTTTTGCGATTTTAGAATTGTAAACGCTTCATCGCTATAGAGGTACATATTCCTTGCAAAATCTTCTAATGAATAGTAAATGTGGCCATGAAATTTAATGGTTATTTCATTCATTATAAATGACCTCCTAAAAATAGCATTATTACTAAAAAGAATGCTAGAAGCGCTAAATAGAAAATAGCGCAGACGACATAGAAGAAGTGAGGAACTTTCCATTTTTCTTGAAGATATGGAAGCTTATCTTTTATTTCAACTAAATAAAGAAGATTTTTCATTTCTACATCGATTAAAGATACTTTCTTTAATGGAATATTTAATGGTTTTAATTCGTCGATATGACGGAGAAGTAAAGAATAAAATGCCTCTGATTCATTATCAATTTTAACCATGATACTTTTTTCAGAGCGCAGAGAATTATAAGCTCTAATGAAAATTCTAAATTTATTTAAATAGACGTTATAAAAGAAAATTGAAATAAGGTCAAGTAAAAACAAAATAACAATTAAAACATAAAAAGTTACCATTACAACCTCTGACTCAATAGTTCCAGAATAAATATTTCTTAATGTAGTAATTGGAAAAAGCGGTAAGATAATTATGATGATATTAGCTAAAATAACTGCTGATAATAATGCAGTAATCGTTGATTTTTCCTTAATGTTTTCATCAATAATGTCTTCTTTACTTAAAAATTCAACAAAAGGTGAGATTAATAAAGATTTCACTTCTTTTCGGTAATTAAGATAAAGCTCTTTAACTTGATTAATTTTATAAGTTTTGGTGTAGCGTTCATCAAGTAGCATATCATTGAAGGTGATATCGCGTCCATCAAAAGGAATCATTACTTCGCCAAGTGTAATATTTTCTTCACTTAGTAGTGGATTAATCATTTTTTCTTTTTGACATTCTAAGGCGATATCAAGGATTTCAGCATAGGTCTTTTCAAAATCCAAAAAAGTTTTAATCTTGCTAAAATCGATTACTTCAAAACGCCTAATAATTTTGACGTTTCTAAAATAATCATGTTTTCTTAATTTAATAATCTGCGCGCAGACTTGAAGATAGACTTTACTGGTTCTTAGCTCTTCAATATAATGGTCAAGATAATCAGTGACGTCGACTTTGAGAAGGTCGCAGAGCAATAATACTTTATCTTCTTCTCTCATATCGATAATAATCCTTCCTCAATTAATTCCATAATCGGAGAGATAAATCCTCTTTCGACATGGTAAACATTGTTTAAAACAGTTAAAAAGACCATTACTAAGGCTAAAGTTAATAAAATATTGACAAACATCAAGGAAATTTTTCCAAAAATATAAGATGCATCTTTCTTAACTAAGTAATTATATTTAGGAATGACGATATTAAAAAATATTTCACCGAATACAAAGGTTAACGAATAAATGCAAACTAAAATAAAGGAAAAAGCAAAAGACATTTGTTGCTGCTCTGGGAAGTGATAGATTTGCTGAGCAAATAAAGAAACTATTTGCCGCTGTAAAAAGGAAAAATCGACTATAGACAAGTTTTTTAAGACACCGAAAACGACGCTGACGATTACCCCGGTAAGAATGGAGAGAAGAAGGCAGAGATTTTGTCTTCTTTGTGAGGTCAGCATATAGATGATAATCAATGAAGCAACAAATAGAAATATCACTCCGCAGTTAAACATATTCTTACTCCAGTGCTTTTAATATCGCGCATTCCTTTTCTGGAAGGCTAGCGTTAAAGGTTTTTCCTGATAAATAATCTAAAGGTGCAGGAATATTTAAAAATTTAATAGTTTTGGCATGGAGAAATTGACTTTGATAATTAAAGCGTTTATCAAAAACTTTATTCATTGCAAAATCGCCATATTTTTGATCGCCGATTAACGGGTGATGAATATAAGCAAAATGCACACGGATTTGATGGGTTCTGCCTGTGACAATTTTTACAGATAGAAGAGTATAGTCATGATAGTTTTTTTCAACATGGTAATAAGTTAAAGCACTTTTACCTCCATGCTCTAAGCTTCTGACATATACCATCTTTTTCTTCTCATCTTTATAGAGAGGAACATTGATTTCTCCATCATTAGTAAGTGACCCGCAGACTAAAGCTAAGTAAGTTTTTTCGACTTCTTTTTTATCTTTAAATAAGCGTTCTAATAAATCTAATGATTCAAAATTTTTTGCATAAATAATTATGCCTGATGTATTTCTGTCTAAGCGGTGACATGGGCTTGGGGTAAAAACATCACTATCAGAATATTCACCTTTGCACATTAAGTAGTTGAGAACAAAGTTGTTTAAAGTAATTCTTTTTTCGTTTTCATCCCCGTGAACTAATAATCCTGATGGCTTATTAATAATTAAAACATTATTATCTTCGTAAACGATATCGAGTTTAACATTTAATTTTGTTAAAGAATCTTTTTTTGTAAAGTCTTCAAGCTGCTGATCGGTAACATAAATTTTAACTATATCGCCTTCAGAAAGAACGTAATCGGATTTAACCCGTTTATCGTTGACTTTGACATCTTTAACTCTAAATAATTTATAAATAAAATTCAAAGGAGCATCAGATAAATATTTTCTAACAAACTTATCTATTCTCTGCCCATGACTTTGTTTAGTGACTGTTACTTCTTTCATAAATACCTTTCAAAAAAATTATAATATTTTTTAATGACAAAATTAACTATTTGTTGTAAAATAAATATCGCTGTGGAGGAATACCCAAGTGGCTGAAGGGGCGGGCTTGGAAAGCTCGTAGGCTTGTAACAGGGCGCCAGGGTTCAAATCCCTGTTCCTCCGCCATTAAAATTAAACATCATGGACTAGTCATGATGAAAGATATAAGTGCTCGTTAAGAGCATTTTTTTTATTAATTAAAAGTAAGCGTCAAAGATAAACCATATTAAAAATAACGGACTTTGATCCGTTATTTTCTTATGAATTTTGAAATATTATCTGAATAATTCCAAGGCAATAATTTATTTAAAGTCTCTTTTGAAGAAT
>CALVKD010000023.1 GCA_944332525.1 uncultured Bacilli bacterium
TACATACTCATGGTCAAAATTAATGGGGAAATAGCAAAAAATTATGTCTGCCTTATTGGCAGATTTTTTTATTGAAAAAAGGTTCTCATTTTATAGAACAGAGAACCTTTTAAATTGATTTCTGACGTTAAATTATTTTAACGCTTCAGCAACATCATCACCTGTGGAAATAGGATACATATCACCAAAGAACAAGGTGCCATCTTTTCTCGTTTTGACTAAAGATTCAGAAATAGGCAAGCTTTCTACAGCATCTCTTTGAGATGAGAAGTCATACCCAAAGAACACATACTTTTCGCCATTTTCTTCAATGATTTTGAAGAAACTTGAAAGTTTTAAAACATCTCGATTTGTTTCTAGAGCAGATATAACCTTATCGCACATCAATAGAAAATCTAATCCAGTTATCGTATTTTCCTTCCTAAAGAGAGAAGTTAGCTCTTGGTCATTGCTGAAAAGAATTGATCCTTCAGTAAGGGAGAAGTTTTCAGCCCATTCTTCTAAAACTTTATCGTCAATATCTTTAATAGTAAATTTGACGCTTACTTCATCTTCGCCAAATGATGGATGGATACCCAATTTAAATTTAGTATCAAGTGAATCACCATCCTCCATATCGCGGTCAATTACTAACTCAAGATGCTCATCAATAGATGTAAACACTTGAGCGATAGCTTGTTTTAAATTTTCATCCCAAATATAAATATCCGCGTATGGATAAGCCATATTTTCTTGCAAATATGTTGCAAACGGGAAATCTAAATCCGATTCATTAGATTGAATTAGAACTTTTTCCATACTAGTTAATGGTTTAACAGACGCCAAATTATATTTGCTCTTCCAAATTAAAGCTTTATCACTTGTTAGATATTCGCTTTTGCTTAATTCAATATCAGAAGCGAGTTCAAAATCATAATTAATATTTAAACTATACTGAATGGTTGTAGCTGTGGTCAAAGTAGATGTATCTAGAGAAAGTTTTATAAAATAAACTCCTGCTGATAAATCTCCTAAATAATATGATGTTCCACTTTCATAATAACCGCTTTCCACATATGCAGCATAATTATTACCAAAATCATCACTATCTAGACGATATAAATCAAGATTGACTTCTTCTTCAATATTTTTAGCAGAAATATATAATCTTCCAGAGCTTAATAAATCAAGTCTGAAAAAATCTTCACTATCATAATTAACTTTATTTTCATCTAACGATAATTTTCCGTTTACTTTTAAAGAATATTTCTCTGCTGATGGATAGCCTTCTTCAATCGGTGTAACATTGTTAGCTTTTGAAAAAATATTGTTATTTTCTATTTCTGAAAATTTTTTAGTTGAAACACTAGTTTGTGTCATAATCAAACTTAATTCAGATTCACTATAATCTTTAACAATTCTAAAATCACCAGGTTGACTAGGAGCTATGGTTTGAACCGCTGAACTACAACCAGTAACTAGAACTAATAGCAATATCGAAAAAATATTTTTAATACGTTTCATATGTACCTCCTAAGTATAAAGTAAAGATATCTTAAGCATTTATTGGAAAAATAGGGTTAATTATTATAGGTGGTAATATACCTGGATTTCCATCAGACCCATCATTTGATAGGTTATTCTCGACAACTAAAGAATAACTAATTGATGATAGATTGAATGCGTTTAATCTTATATAAACAACTTGATTTTGAGTAAGATTAATTGTAATTGATTGTTTATATGAAGACCCTAAAATGCTAATTCCGTTGATAGTATAAATTGATTTAGATGCAAAACACTCATCTGAATTAGGATTTGCATCCATTAAATTCATTAGATCACATCTAACATGAAAAGCACTCTTATTTACAAAATAATATATATCATCTTTTGGAGCAACAAATTTATAATAATGATACTCATTTGTGTCTAATGAGCCATTAATGACTTCATCCAATTTTATATCAGTATAATATCCATTTGATCCACTGCTCGTATTGACATAATTCAAATCTCTTGTTTTCATTTCAAACATATTTTCAACATCATTATTATTACTAAGCGGATACAACTTTCCTACGATTAAAGAGTTATTTGGTCTAGAAACAACCATTCTATTATCACTCGGCATAATGACAAAGCAATCATCACGATTCAATTCAAAATCTATATAATAATCACCATTTTCTTCACTAATAGTAAAAAATGTATCTAATCTTATTATTTCTTTATCTTCACCATCATATCCAGTATAATTTAGTTTTTCTGATGCCACATCCAAATACCTAATTATATCTATGCTGTCAAGATAATCTTCTTCATTAATGATATCATCTATTTCATTTTCAATAAAAGAAATAGCAAAATCAGACATGGTAGACATTAGCAAAGATGTAATTGGATTTAAATCAGCAGCATATTCAATTATAGTAAGAAAGATATCCCAATTGTTTGTAAAAGTATTAAATCTTGCTTCATATTGCAATTTAATTTTTGTTGCTTCACCAACTTCCGCTTCAATTGTATCAGCAGTTTGTTTTAATAGTGTAGATAAGAAATTTCTTAACTCTACATCCCAAACATATATAGAAGCATATGGATATCTTACACCTATATCTACATAGTCTTTAAAATTAAAATCTAAGTTTGAAGTTTCGCTTTGTAACAAAGTCTTATCAAATCGTGTCATTGGTTTTATACCTAAAAAATCAAAGTTACTCCGCCAAACAGCACCTTTTTCTCCATATAAATATTTATATTGTGTTAAATCATACTCTGTTTCATTTTCTAAAGTCATCGAAAATTGTAAATTATATTGAACATTTGTATAATTCAAATTTCTAGAACTATTATACAATTTTAAAAAATATGTTCCCGCATTAATATTAGCCATAATATATTTTGTCGGTGATGAAGCAGAATAGCCCTTATCTATATAAATTGGTCTATAGTTATTTGGATCATCATTCGAAAGTTTATATAATTCTATTTGATACTCTAATTGAATATTTTCAAAAATTCCATAAATCGTTCCATTGGAAAAAACGTCAAATTGAAATAAATCTACATCTGAATTAAAAGGAGTATTTTGTCCATACAAGCTTCCTTTAATTGTTAAAGCGACATTACTACTGAGAGGAAAAGAGTTATCATTAAGCAAAGAAATATTTTGTGCGCTTGAAAAGTCATTATTGCTCTCAATTTCTTCTAAAATATCACTAGTTACACTTTGAATTTGACTATTAATTATTTCTATTTTTTCATAAATTTCCAGTACTTCCATTTCTTCTTGATTATATTTTTTTTGTTTTCGATTTGAATTAATCATTTCAAAGTCATTATATTTTTTAATATCGGTTTGAATCAAATAGTCATTAAAAACACCAATAGAAAAAGGAAAAAATGTGCATAATGTAAATAGAAAAAGCATGCACAAAGAGAAAAATATTTTTTTCATTTAAACCACCCCCACATATTTGTAAATTTATTATAGCATATCAAAAAAATTAGTTACAATTACTTTTTTAATTTTAAAATCAAATCACAAATATATTCTTCATTTTCCTGAAAATTATTCTTGCTCCACTCATGAACAATTCCCGCAATACCTGATACATAAAACTTCGTGATATAACGAATTTCTTTTTCATCGATAGATATATCCTTTTTTTCCGCTAATGGAAGAGATATATTTTTAACTAAAGAATTGAAAAAATAATCTTGATCATAATTTAACGATAATTTTTCAAAAGCCCGATAGAGAAAATTATTTTCTTTAATAAAATGTAAATATGGTAAAAGATACTCGTTTTCAATATAATCCGCTTTTTTATTTTCTGATTGTTTTTCTTTATATTGTTCAAGAAAAGAATTAATCAAATAATTTTTTGTATCTTCTAATAATTCATAAAGATTATCATAATGAGCATAGAAAGTAGTTCTGTTTATTTTTGCAGTTAGACAAAGTGCTTGGACGCTGATTGATAAAAAGTCGCTTTCATGCAAAAGCTTAATCATCGCCTTTATCATTTTTTCTTGAGAATTGATAAATTTCTTTTCACTATGTTTCATTTTTCTTAAACCAACACTTTTTTCATTTATTGTCGTTAATTGAAGCATTTAACCTTTTTATGATTATAGCATAAGAAAGGAAAAATGAAAAAATGAAAACATTTGAAGAAGAAAAACTTCGCGACGAATATACCGTCAAAGAAAAGACCAACATCGATGAGGCATTAAAACTCGATAGAAAGTGCAAATTACCGGCTTACGTCTTAGCTTATACACTAGGAATATTTGGAGCCTTAGTATTAGGTATTGGAATGTGCTTAGCAATGCAAGTAATCGGAGGAGGCACAGGATTATTTGTAGGCGGCATCATTTTAGGAATAATTGGTATAATTATTATATGTATTAACTATCCATTATTTTTAAAAGTAATGAAATTAAGAAAAGAAAAATATTCTTCAGCAATTCTCGTTTTATTAAACAAAAAGGAAGATTAAGTTCTTCCTTTTTATTTGATAAGTAATTATTTCTAATATTTGAAAATTAAGATAAATTTTAGAAACAAACAAAGTAAATTGATTTATTAATTCTTATATTAAATAATAGATACGAGGTAATTTATGAATTACATTGGAGTCTTATTATTACTTGGTTTAGTCATCGCTCTTTGCTTATTTGTAAACCGGCTAGGAGATAAATTTAAAATTCCTTCTCTTTTACTTTTTATCGGATTAGGATTGCTCTTCGGAGTTATTTTTAGGTTGACAGATTTAGGTAATTTCACAGAATACAATTTGGGTAACGTCGTCTGTTCAATCTGCTTAGTTTTCGTTATCTTCTTTGGAGGTTTCGGTACTAACTTTAAAGCTGCTAAACCGGTTTTAAAACAATCAATCGTTTTATCCTTACTCGGAACGCTTTTCACCGGATTATTAACCGGATTAATCGTTTATGGAATATTTTACATTTTACCTTTTGGAAAATTAACAATCCTTGAAGCCTTTTTAATCGGCGGAGTCATTTCTTCAACTGATGCTGCTTCGGTATTTGATATTCTTAGACGCAGAAAACTTAATTTAAAATATAATACAGCTTCTATGCTTGAAGTTGAGTCTGGTTCTAATGACCCGATGTCCTATCTTTTAACTGTAGTATTTGTTAGTTTGCTTTCTGTCCAATATGGTTTAGTCGATAACAATTACGCATGGTATGAAATAATCTTGATGTTTATTAGTCAAATTGGTTTTGGTATTCTTTCCGGAGCAATTTTTGGATTGGGTGGCGCATTTATTTTAAAAAGATTCAGTTTCTCATCTTCGCATGGAGCAACATTATTTATCTTATCACTAGGTTTAATTTCTTACGCGATTCCTTCAATCCTTCCAGGATTATTAATGGGAAACGGATACTTGGGATGCTATATCGCCGGATTAATCTTAGGTAATTCTAAAATTCCTGATAAACGCGACAGCGTTCGTTTTTTTGATACTTTAACTAGCGTTTCACAAATGATTATTTTCTTCCTTTTAGGTTTATTAGCTACACCGGAATGGTTAATTTCTTTAAAGACATTAATCCCAGCTATCCTTATTTTTATCGCGTTGACATTAATTGTTCGTCCTTTAACCGTCTTTGGATTATTATCGCCATTTAGAAGTAAAATTAATCAAATGACTTTGGTTAGTTTTGGAGGCCTACGCGGAGTTGCATCAATCGTTTTTGCAACATATGCAATTTCTACATTAGGATCAGAAAATTTGCCATATGATATTTTTTCAATTATTTTTGTTATAGTTATCTGTTCGCTAGTCTTACAAGGTTCTTTATTGCCACTGACTTCAAAAAAACTAAAAATGATTTCGCCTTTTGAAAATGTTTTACGGACATTCAACGACTATTCAGACGAAAAAGATATTTCCTTTGTGCGATTAGATATCACCTCAGACCATGCTTGGTGTAATAAAAAGATTAAAGACTGCGTTACTCCTAAAGACTTTTTAATCGTCTTAATCCGTCACGAAGGTAAGTTTACTGTTCCAAATGGAAACTCTATTATTCAGGAAAATGATTCTTTAATCTGCTGCGCACCTTCATTTAAATACGATCAAGAAGGACTAGATTTAAAAGAAGTTAATATCTTTAAAAATTCGCCATATGCCGATAAAAGACTTTATGAATGTAAATTACCAAAAGGTGAACTAATTGTTATCATTAAACGAGATGGTGCGACCATCGTCCCTAACGGAATGAGTAAAATAAAAGAAAACGATACTCTTGTAACCTTAAAAATCGATAGCATTGAAGAAAATAACCAAGAGGATTAATTTATTTAACTAATATTGATAAAACGGACATCTTTTCTGGATGCACTGCTTATTAATAGAAGAAAATTCACATTTTATATCTGATAGTTCAATTGATATACCATGATATTTTTTCGCATACTTTATTCCTTCAGACAAAGAAATAAAAGCGTTTCTCTTACAGCAACGCGGACCTCCGAGTTCTGACATTATTTTTATAACATTAGAGGTAAATTCCATATGCTGAGAATAATGTTCATCGGCAGAAATCGGTCCTGTATTATCAATAATAGCCAAAACTGCCGCGATAGAAGCCACCGACCCGCACATACCCCAATAACCGCACATCGCGCCAGGCATAGTAATCGCGCGCTTAGCTAATTTATCTAAATTTTCTTCTAAATTCATAGTTAAACCATTATTATGCAAAGCAGTCATGAATACCCCTCCATCAAGAAAATGGTGTTCAGGTCCATGAATATTTATAAAATCATCATGCATAATATCTTTAATTAACTTTAACGGATTTTTTTCTGTAGATTGTAATAATTTATTTTTTATAAGTCCATATTTTTGTTCAAGCGTATATTCCATACTTAACCCATTTTGCACTACTTCATTAATTTATTTCATATTGATATACATCAATATTATACTTATTGATTCAAAGTAAGCGTCAAAGATAAACCATATTAAAAATAACGGACTTTGATCCGTTATTTTCTTATGAATTTTGAAATATTATCTGAATAATTCCAAGGCAATAATTTATTTAAAGTCTCTTTTGAAGAAT
>CALVKD010000024.1 GCA_944332525.1 uncultured Bacilli bacterium
GTCCGTGGTTCTGCTATGAACCCTAACGATCACCCACATGGTGGTGGTGAAGGTAAGTGTCCAGTTGGCCGTGATGCACCTAGAACTCCTTGGGGTAAACGTGCTCTCGGTGTCAAGACTAGAAACACTAAGAAAGCCAGCAATAAGTTAATCGTCAGAAGACGTAACGGTAAGTAAGGAAAGGAGAAAAAGTAATGCCACGTAGTATTAAAAAAGGACCATTCGTTGATGCTCACTTACTTAAGAAAGTTGAAGCATTGAATGCGTCAAATAAACATGAAGTCATTAAGACTTGGTCAAGAAGATCAACTATCTTCCCATCATTTGTGGAACACTCCTTTGCTGTCTACAATGGTCACGAATTCATCACTGTCTATGTCACACAAGATATGGTCGGTCATAAATTAGGCGAGTTTGCTCCAACAAGAACCTTCAAAGGTCACACTGGACATACCGCGGAAGATAAAGCCGCAGCTGCTGCAGCTGCTAAGAAATAATAGGAGAGAAGAACAATGGAAGCAATTGCAAAAGTTACCGGAGTTAGAATCACTCCTAGAAAAGTTCGCCTCGTCCTTGATTTAGTCAGAGGCAAAGATGTCGCAGTCGCTCTCGGAATTCTTGCTAACACCAATCGTTCCGGTGTCACTGAAGTTTCTAAATTAATTAAATCAGCTGCTGCCAATGCAGTTAACAATAACAAGATGGCAGAAAACAAACTTTACATCGCTGAGATATTTGCTGGTGACGGTCCACGTCTTAAGAGATATCTTCCAAGAGCTAAAGGTTCTGCATCATCAATTTTAAAAAGAACATGCCACATCACTTGTGTGGTTAAAGAAAGATAGGAGGTAAAAATCAATGGGTCAAAAAGTTAATCCAGTAGGATTAAGAATCGGCATTAGCCGCGACTGGAATTCCAGATGGTATGCTAATAACAAAGATTTTGCTTCCTTCTTAGCAGAAGATGTCAAAATCAGAAGACTTCTTACAAAAGAGTTAAAAGATTGCTTAGTTTCACATATCGAGATCGACAGAGTTAAGGATTTCGTCAATGTCTCGATTTTCACAGCTCGTCCAGGTATGGTCTTAGGACAAGAAGCTAAGAGAATCAATGATCTCAAGAAACTCGTTTGTAAAGAATTAAAGAATAAGAACATCAAATTGAGTGTTATCGAAGTCAAACAACCTGACCTCGATGCATCAATCGTTGCTCAAGATATGGCTAAACAACTCGAGGAACGCGCTTCGTTCAGAAGTGTTCAAAAGATGGCCATTAGAAAAGTCTTAAAAGCTGGCGCTGTTGGCTGCAAGACTATGATTAGCGGTCGTTTAGGCGGTGCTGATATCGCTCGTAGCGAAGGTTACAAGGAAGGCGTTGTCTCACTTCACACCTTACGTCAAGATGTCGATTACGCAATCGCTGAAGCAAAGACTACCTATGGCAAATTAGGCTGCAAGGTCTGGATTTCTAAAGGTAAAGTAGATCTTAAGAAAAAAGCCGAAGAAAAAACTGAAGGCAAGAAAGGAGAATAATCTATATGTTACAACCAAAAAGAGTTAAATATAGAAGACCTCATGGCTTGAGCTATGAAGGAAAATCCAAGGGCGGAACAACCGTCGACTTCGGTGAATTCGGTCTTCAAGCACTTGAAGGCGACTACATCACTGCTCGTCAAATCGAAGCAGCTCGTATCGTTTTATCAAGATATACAAACCGTCAAGGACAAGTTTGGATTAAAATCTTCCCACACTTATCCAAAACTAAAAAACCTGCCCAGGTTCGTATGGGTTCTGGTAAAGGTTCACCAGATCAGTGGGTTGCTGTTGTGAAAGCAGGCCGCGTTATGTTCGAAATCGGTGGAGTTAGCGAAGATATCGCTCGTGAAGCTCTCCGTTTAGCAGCATATAAGTTACCTATTCACACAAAAATTGTGAAGAAAGGAGAGTAGTAAAAAATGAAATTACAAGACATCAGAGCTCTTAAAGATGCAGAACTCCAATCTAAAATTTATGAACTCAAACAAGAATTATTGACTCTTCGCTTCCAACAAGCTGCCGGTCAATTAGACAATGGCAAGAAAATCACTGAAGTTCGCAAGACGATTGCTCGCTGCTATACCGTCCTTAAAGAACGTGAACTCGGTATCAACTAAGGAGACTAAATATGGAAAGAAATATTAGAAGATCCGTACAAGGTGTCGTAACTTCTGACAAGATGGATAAGACAATTACTGTCTTAGTTGAAACCCAGAAGAAACACGCTAAATACGGTAAGCACGTTAACTACATTAAGAAATATAAAGCTCATGACGAAGAAAATATCGCTCACGAAGGCGATATCGTTGAGATTGCTGAAACAAGACCTTTATCGGCTACTAAACGTTTCCGTCTCGTCAGAGTCGTCACAAAAGCTGAAGATGTTAATAAATAAGAGAAAGGAGATACATCATTATGGTTCAAACTGAAACAAATATGGTTGTCGCTGACAACTCAGGTGCAAAATCTGTTCGTATCTTCCGTCTCTATGGTGGTTCGAAGAGAAGATCTTCCACAATCGGTGATGTTGTCTTATGCTCAGTCAAAGCAGCTATCCCGAATGCGAAAGTTAAAAAAGGCGATGTTGTTAAATGTGTCATCGTCAGAACTAAAAAAGGTATTGAAAGAAGCAATGGTTCCTTCATCAGATTCGATGATAATGCTGTTGTCTTAATCAATGATGATGGTTCACCACGCGGTACCCGTGTCTTTGGACCGGTCGCACGTGAACTCCGTGATCAAGGAGATAAATTCATGAAGATTATCTCTCTTGCACCGGAAGTATTATAAGGAGGAAAGGCTATGAGAATTAAAAAAGGTGATACTGTTATCGTTATCGCTGGTGCTGATAAGGATAAAGTCGGAACTGTTCAAAAAGCATTTCCTAAATTACATAAAGTAGTTGTCGAAGGTGTCAATCTTCGCAAGAAGCATCAAAAACCTAGACAAAATAATCCGGAAGGACAAATCGTTGATATCTATGCTCCAATTGATGTTAGCAATGTAGCATACTACGACGCAAAAGCAAAGAAAGCTTCAAGAGTTGGCTATAAAGTTGTCGACGGCAAGAAAGTTCGTTACAGCAAAGTTAGCAATACTCAAATTGATTAAGGAGGGAACGCATGGCAGAAAAATATGTCGCTCGCTTAAAAGAAAAATATCTTAGCGAGATTATGCCACAATTAATGGCAAAATATAATTATTCAAGCGTGATGCAAGTTCCTCACCTTGAAAAAATCGTTATCAACATCGGTGTCGGTGATGCAACTCAAAATTCAAAGTTACTTGAAGACGCTGTTAATGATTTAACTGTAATTTCTGGCCAAAAACCATTAGTTACTAAATCTAAAAAGTCAATTGCTTCATTCAAGTTAAGAGCTAATCAAGCAATCGGCTGCAAGGTTACTTTAAGAGGAAACAGAATGTATGAATTCCTCGATAAGTTAGTTACTATCACTCTTCCACGTGTCAGAGACTTCCGCGGCGTTTCCCGCAATGCCTTTGATGGAAGAGGCAACTACACTTTAGGTGTTAAAGAACAAATCATTTTCCCTGAAATCGATTACGATAAGATTGGAAAATTAAGAGGCATGGACATTGTTATGGTCACAACCGCAAATACTGATGAAGAAGCATTCACTCTTCTCGATTTACTCGGCATGCCTTTTGCTAAATAAGGAGGATAAATCATGGCTAAAACAAGTATAAAAGTTAAACAAGCTCGTCCTCAAAAATTCAAGGTCAGAGAATATACAAGATGCTCACGCTGTGGTCGTCCTCATTCAGTTATCTCTAAGTTCGGCGTTTGCCGTATCTGCCTTAGAGAATTAGCTTATAAAGGCGAAATTCCAGGAATGAAGAAGTCATCTTGGTAATAGAAAGAAGGAGGAAGAACAATGCTTACAGATCCAATTGCAGATATGCTTACTAGAATCCGCAATGCTAATGCGGTCAAAGCTTCAACTGTTGAAATGCCTTCTTCTACTGTCAAGGCACACATTGCAGAAGTTTTGAAAAAAGAAGGTTTTATCACTGATTTTGTTGTCGAAGGCGAAAGCAAGAAAACCTTAACTATCACTTTAAAATATGCTGCTAATGGCGAACACGTCATCAACGGCTTAAAGAGAATTTCTAAACCTGGTTTAAGAGTTCATGCGAGAGCTGAAGACTTACCAAGAGTCAACAATGGCTTAGGTATCGCTCTCATCTCGACAAGCAATGGCATTCTTACCGATAAGGAAGCAAGAAAAGCTAACTTAGGCGGCGAAGTCATCGCTTATGTCTGGTAATTAGGAGGAGAAAACGATGTCAAGAATTGGTAAAAAAGTTATCTCAGTTCCTACAAATGTCACCATCAATTTCGCTGATGATGGCGTTGTGACCGTCAAAGGTCCTAAGGGTGAATTATCTCATCCGTTTAACAAAGCTATGAAGTATGAATTAACCGATGGACATTTAACTGTTATCCGTCCTGATGATTCAATTCAAATGAAGGCTTTACATGGCACTACGAGAGCAATTCTCCACAATATGATCGAAGGCGTTGAAAAAGGTTTCACAAAGAAATTATTAATCAACGGTATCGGTTATCGTGCTGCTTTAAGAGGAACCACCTTAGTTCTTAACTTAGGTTATTCTCATGAAATTACCGTCCCTGCTCCTGAAGGAATTTCCTTCAAGATCGTTGAGCAATCAGTCGGTAATTCAAAAATCCAGGCTATTGAGGTCTCCGGCGCAGATAAGCAAGTTGTCGGTGAAATTTCTGCTCAAATCAGAGGATACCGTAAACCTGAACCATACTTAGGTAAAGGTATCAAATACGAGAACGAAGTTATCATCCGTAAGGAAGGTAAACGCGCTGGTAAGAAATAATGAGATTGCTCAAATAAGGAGAATATGAATTATGATAAATAAGGAATCTAAAAATGTAAGTCGTATCAGACGTCACTTAAGAGTGAGAAATAAGATCTCTGGTACTGCTGATTGCCCACGTTTGAGCGTTTTCCGTTCAAATAAGCACATTCATGCTCAACTCATCGATGATGTTAAGGGCGTGACACTCTGCTCTGCTTCTAGCGTTCAACTTAAACTCGCTAATGGCGGAAACATCGAAGCTGCTAAGAAAGTTGGCGAAGCTATCGCTAAAGCAGCATTAGAACTTCATATCAGCAAGATCGTCTTCGATCGTTCCGGTTATGTCTATCACGGAAGAGTTGCTGCATTAGCAGACGCTGCTCGTGAAGCCGGATTACAATTCTAGGAGGAAAAGAAAATGGCAGAAGAACAAAAGAAAGTTGCTCCAAGCGCACCTGAAGTCAAAGACGCCAAGGACGCTAAAGAGGCTGGTGGAAAAGAAAATACCACCCGTGCTCCTAGAACTAAAGGCGACAAGAATTTTAAAGGTCGCGGCAAAGGAAAATTCAACCGTTCCAATAAGAGAGAAGAAAAAATCTATGAGGAAAGAGTTGTTGCTATCAACAGAGTCAGTAAGACTGTTAAAGGTGGACGTCACCTCCGCTTCGCTGTCTTAATGGTTATCGGTGATGGCAAGGGCAATTTCGGTTTTGGTACCGGAAAAGCTGGCGAAGTCCCAGAAGCTATCAAGAAAGCTTTAGCTGCTGCTAAAAACAATATGTATCACATCTCTATCGTCAAAGGCGCAACCGTCTCTCACGATGTGATGGGTGAATATGGCGCTTCCCGCGTCTACTTAAAACCTGCTAGTGATGGTACTGGTATCATCGCCGGTGGTCCTGTCCGTGCGGTCTTAGAGTTAGCTGGCATCAAGAACATTTACTCAAAAGTTTATGGCTCAAGAACTCCTATCAACTGCATTAGAGCTACAGTCAATGGCTTATGCTCAATGAAGACCTTCGCTCAGGTTCAAGCACTTAGAAAATAGGAGGTTGCACCATGAATCTTAGTGAATTAACTTTCACCGCTGGAGCCCGTTATGAGGCTAAAAGAAAAGGCCGCGGATTAGGTTCCGGAAAAGGCAAAAACGGCGGTTCTGGTAACAAGGGTCAAAAATCTAGAAGCGGCGGCGGTGTCCGTTTAGGCTTCGAAGGTGGTCAAAACCCAATCTACAGAAGATTACCAAAGAGAGGTTTCAAGAATGTCAATAGCGTTAAGTACGCAACAGTAAACGTTGCTGATCTCAACCGCTTTGAAGAAGGAACCAAAGTCACCCCAACTCTCTTGATTGAAACAGGTTTAGTCAAGAAAGAATTCAATGGCGGTGTCAAAATTTTAGGAAATGGTAAATTAGAACACAAACTCACAGTCGCTGCAAATAAATTCTCAAAATCTGCAGAACAAGCTATCGTTGATGCTGGTGGTACTGTAGAGGTTCTCTAACATGAAGAAACTTATCGCCATCTTTAAGAATAAGGATATACGCGACCGGATTCTCTTCACCCTCGGAATTGTTCTCATCTTCCGTATCGGTGCGTCAATTTCGGTTCCGGGCGTTACCATCTCGCAAGATGCGATGGATACCACCGATGTCTTGGCGTTAATGAACTTGATGGGTGGTGGAGCATTACAGAATTTCTCTCTGTTTGCTCTTGGGGTTTCCCCTTACATCACTTCTTCAATCATCATCCAGCTTCTTTCGATGGATGTCTTACCTGTCTTGACTGATTTGTCAAAGCAGGGGCAATCGGGGCGAAAGAAGATTGAGATGGCTACCCGATATTTGACTTTACTTCTCGGCGCGGTACAAGCTTATGGTATTACCGTGACGATGGAAAATTCTGATTCGATTACCTTAGCAGATTCCTCTTTCTGGGGACATATGGAAATCGCTATCTTCTTAATTGCTGGTTCGATGCTGGTAATGTGGATGGCTGACCAAATCACCACTAAGGGTATTGGCAACGGTATCTCGATGATTATCTTTATCGGTATTGTCGCGGCACTTCCAACACAGATTTACTCCGCGTTTGAATATTTCTTCGCAACAACTTTACCGACAGGCGATCAAGGATTAATCCTCAACGGAGCGGTCCAGATGATTCTCTATATCTTGGCTTATCTATTGATTATTCTCTTTGTCGCATTTATTGAAAAATCTGTGAGAAAGATTCCTGTTCAACATTCCAATAAAGGCGGTGCGTTGAACGCAAAAGTTAATAACACTTCTTTCTTACCAATCAAAATTAATTCGGCTGGTGTTATTCCGGTTATCTTCGCTTCATCTCTTTTAATGGCTCCTGCCGTTATTGTCAGCTTTGCTGTAGAAGAGACAAACGCGACAATCAATAACATTCTGAATATATTCTCGACATCGGCATTAGTCGAGATGCCATGGTTCAATGGAGAAACATGGTATATGCCATGGGGACTTATCATCTATATCGTTTTAACCTTCGCTTTCTCCTTCTTCTATTCTAATCTTACGATTAATCCGGAAAGATTAAGCGATGACTTTCAGAAAAACGGTTCCTACATTCCAGGTATTAGACCTGGTAATGAAACTAGAAGATATATCTCTAAAGTTTTAAACCGCATTACCTTTATCGGTGCTACAGCACTTACCTTAATTGCTGCTTTACCGATCGTTCTCACCTTAGCTGGTGTCGTTCCGTCATCGCTCGCCTTAGGCGGAACTGGTATGATTATTATCGTCGGTGTCGCATTGGAAACAATGAAACAAATCGATGGTTTACTCGCGAGCAATGAACATGCTGATGTTATCTAGGAGGTAATAATTTTATGCACAATATGATTATTATGGGCCCACCAGGTGCTGGAAAGGGAACACAATCTGAGAGAATCGTTTCTCACTATCATGTTCCACATATCTCAACTGGCGATATGTTCCGCGAAGCCATAGCTAAGCAAACAGAATTAGGTAAATTAGCAGAATCTTACATTAAATCAGGAGCATTAGTTCCTGATGAGGTCACTATTGGATTAGTCAAAGAAAGATTAAGCCAAGATGACTGCAAAAATGGTTATCTTCTCGATGGCTTCCCAAGAACAATTGCTCAAGCGGAAGCTTTGAAGAAATTAACCAAAGAAATTAAGCGCGAAGTTGATTGCGTCATTAATCTCAACTGCGACTATGGCGCTTTGACGGAAAGAATTTCCGGAAGAAGAGTCTGTCCAAAATGCGGTGCTTCTTATCACTTAGTGACTAAGAAACCAAGAGTTGAGAATGTCTGCGATAGCTGCGGTTCTACTTTAGTCCAAAGACCGGATGATACAGTAGAAGCGTTAAAAACGCGTTTAGGTGCTTATGAAAATAAAACAAAACCTCTTATCGACTTCTATAAAGAAGAAGGATTATTAAAAGAGGTTGATGGTTTACAGAGCATCGAAGATGTTTTCTTAGACATCTGCAACGCTCTTGAGGGAAAATAAAAAATGATTATCATCAAATCGAGCGAAGAAATCGAAATTATCAGAAAAGCTGGTAAAATAGTTAAGCAAGTGTTTGATGAGTTAGAACGGTTTATTCGTCCAGGTGTGACGACATTACAGGTTTCAGATTTAGCTGAGAAGGTAATTCGCCACGCCGGAGGGATACCTGCTAGCAAAGGTTATTATGGTTTTCCTGGGGCGATCTGCACATCGGTTAACGATGTCATCGTGCACGGAATCCCTTCTAATAAAGTTCGCTTAGAAGAAGGAGATATCATCTCTTGCGATGTGGTCGTCACATATCAGGGGTACAACGCAGATGCGTGTCGTACTTATCGCGTCGGCAAGGTTAAGGAAAATGCTGACAGATTAATCAGAGTCACTGAGGAATGCCTTGAAGAAGGGCTGAAACTCGTTAAAGAAGGTGTTCATCTTAGCGATATCTCACATGCTATTCAAGAACATGCTGAGAAAAATGGTTATTCGGTAGTCAGAGAATTCACTGGACACGGAATTGGCAGAAATATGCATGAAGATCCGATGATTCCGAATTATGGTGAATCAGGACATGGACCAATCTTAAAAGAAGGTATGGTCTTAGCCATTGAGCCGATGATCCTCGAAGGGGAGAAAGAATGCTATGTTCTTCCTGACGAATGGACAACGAAAACACGGGACGGAAAATTAGCGTCTCATCATGAGAACACGATTGTCGTCACTAAAGATGGCTATGAAGTGCTCACAAAATGAGAGAGGAGTAAAATGGCAAAAGAAAACGTCATAGAAGTAGAAGCGGTAGTCGTTGAAAACTTACCTAACGCGATGTTTAAGGTAAGACTAGAAAACGGGGTCGTAATGTTGGCCAATGTTTCTGGTAAAATCCGCATGAATTACATACGCATTTTACCAGGTGATAAAGTTACGGTCGCAATATCGCCATACGATTTAACACATGGCAGAATAACATTCAGATACAAATAGTATCACGAGGAGGAATTAATCATGAAAGTAAGACCTTCAGTAAAACCAATTTGCGATAAGTGCAAAGTTATCAGAAGACATGGTAAAGTCATGGTCATCTGCGTCAACCCAAAGCACAAGCAAAGACAGGGTTAATTTTTAGGAGGAATAAAATATGGCACGTATTGTCGGTGTTGATATCCCAAATGATAAGCGGGTCGTCGTTTCTTTAACTTATATCTACGGTGTTGGACCTACTACTGCAAAGAAAGTTTTAGCTACTTGCGGTATTTCCGAAGATATTAGAGTTAAGAATTTAACAGAAGAACAATTAACCGCTATTAGAAATGAAATCAGTAAAATCAAAGTTGAAGGCGATCTCAGAAGAGAAGTTTCAATGAACATCAAACGTCTTCAAGATATCGGTTGCTATCGCGGAATTAGACATAGAAAAGGTCTTCCAGTACGCGGACAAAGAACAAAAACAAATGCCCGTACTAGAAAAGGACCAAAGAAAACTATCGCTAATAAGAAGAAAGCAACTGCGTAGTTAGGAAGGAGTAATTTATGGCAAACAAGAAAACAGTAACTCCAAGAAAAAAGAAAATCAAAAGAGCTTATACTAAAGGTGTCGCGCACATTCACTCGACATTCAATAATACTATCGTTACCATCTCTGATGAAAACGGTAATGTCATCGCTTGGTCTTCCGCTGGTGCTATCGGCTACAAGGGAGCTAAGAAAGCAACTCCTTTCGCTGCCCAACAAGCTGCTGAAGCTTGCGCTAAAGTCGCATTGGATCAAGGCTTAACCACCGTTGACGTCGATGTCAAAGGTCCAGGCCCAGGAAGAGAATCAGCTGTCAGAAGTTTACAAGCTGCTGGCTTAAATATTCAAGCAATCACTGACACGACCCCAATCCCACATAATGGGTGCCGTCCACCAAAACGTCCTCGCGGATAGTAGGTGAATTGATTAAGCAAGTTCTTAATCATGGAGACTTAAATCATCAGGGAGGATTAATTGATGAAAAAATTTGAAAAACCAGAATTCACTATCGCTCAATACGATGTGGAAACCAATGTCGGTACATTTGCAATTGAACCATTGGAAAGAGGCTTTGGTCTCACTCTTGGTAATGCATTGAGAAGAGTCCTTCTCTCCTCACTTCCTGGAGCTAGCGTTTTCGCTGTTGAAGTTGAAGGCGCTCGTCACGAATTCTCTTCACTTGAGGGAATTAAAGAAGATGTTACCGAAATCATCTTAAATTTAAAAGGCTTAGTCTTGAAAATTGATGAAGATAGCGAAGCTACTCAAAAACTCTTCATCGATGTCCAGGGACCGGCTGTTGTCACCGGTGCTGATATTCAATGCCCAGGCGGAGTAACCGTCATCAATAAAGACTTAGAAATCGCACATGTCAACGAAGATGGTCATCTGGTTATGACAATTTATGCCCGTAATGGTCGTGGATATGTCACCGCTGAAGGCAATAAGACTAAATCTTTCCCAATCGGAATGATTCCAACCGATTCGAATTATTCTCCGATTACAAAAGTTCAATACGATGTTCAACCATCACGTGTTGGTCAAAAGACTTCGTATGATAAATTAGAGATGACCATCACTACTAATGGTTCAATGCTTCCACAAGAAGCTATCTCACTCGCAGCTAAGATCTTAGTTGCACACTTCGACTTATTCGTCAATCTCACCGAAATTGCTAAATCTAGCGATGTCTTAGCAGAGAGAGAAGAAGAACCGAAGAACAAGTATCAAGATATGACAATCGATGAACTCGATTTATCAGTCCGTTCATATAACTGCCTTAAGAGAGCATCAATCCAGACAGTTATGGAACTCACTCAAAAGACTGAGGAAGATATGATGAAAGTCAAAAACCTCGGTAAAAAATCTCTCAAAGAAGTCAAAGAAAAATTGGCAGCAATCGGACTTGGCTTCAGAGAATACGAATAATAGGAGGCTAACATGGCAACAATTGGACGTAAGAATGTACATGGTAAAGGCGGTGTCCGTTTCAAAACCGGATTCACTTCTAGCAAGTACAAATCAATGTTAAGAAATACTGTCACTGACCTCATCATCTACGGCAAAGTTGAAGCGACTCTCGCTTTTGCTAAAGAATTAGCTAGATATGCTGATCGCTTAGTCACTTATGGTAAAAAAGGTGATTTAAATTCTCGCAGATTAGCAGCTGCTAAAATGAGAAGCACAGTTACAAATAAAGAAGGCAAGACAGCTTTACAAGTCTTATTCAATGAAATCGCACCTAGCTTCAAAGACAGAAATGGTGGCTATACCTCTGTTCTTAAGTCAGGCGTCAGAAGAGGAGACAACGCTGTTACTGCTATCGTTACTTGGGTTAAGTAATTAAAATAAATTAGCTATTGCAAAACTTAAAATAATTAAGCGATGTAATAGCTTTTTTAATTGTTATATTTCAGAAATTGTTTTTTTATTAGCAGTAGCAAGAAAAATTATACAATTGTTCTATTGATATTTTTTTATCGAAAAATACTTTACTTTCAAAAAAAAATTATTAAAATAGTAAGCGGTAGGAAAGAATGTTTCCTATTGAAAAGGAATCTTAAAAAAATATGAAAAAGAAAAGTTTATTATTTTTATCACTTGGTTGCCTTTGCGCTTTAGTTGCTTGTGGTGGAACGTCCTCATCAACTACAAGTGCAGCACCTTCCGTATCAGTTAGCTCTGGAACAAGTCAGACTAGTCAAGAATCATCTAGCGTTTCATCTATCGATACTGGAAATTCTACATTCAGCGATAATATTACCGATGAAGAAAAAGTCGTTCTTATCGAAATTGCTGAAGGCGACTTTACTAAAGTTGATTTCACAGAATATGATTATCCATCAACTTCTGTTGCTGATGGAACTGTCCAAATCGTCAATCGTTATGATGTCGAGCAAGACGGAACATTAAAAGTCGTTATTTACAAAGTTCAAGTCGATAAAGGCTGGGGTACTTATTTAACCGCTTATGTCGGCGTTGATGTTGAAACATTTTTAGTTACCGGTGTTGAATTTACTGGAACTATGTGGTCACAAGTCCCTGCTGATCAATGGACTCCACCTGAGGGAGGTTTAGGTGACTTCAATGATAAGTTTGTTGGAACAGACGGAAATATCACCGACGGGGTTACCGGATTAACTCAATCTACAACTATTTATAAAGAATTAGTTAAAACAGCTGTTCAACATGCAAAAGTCGAATTCGGTTTAAGCGAAGAAGACAAGGCTGCATTGAGCGCTTTAGCGGGAACAGGTACTTATAAAAAGGTTTTAACTTTCACTGCTGGTGAAGTATTAACCGACCGTTATGATGTTACTGAGAACGAAAAAGTTACCAAAGTTATTTATAAAGGTACTGTTACTTTGCCACAAAAACATCCGTTTGTTGCTTATGTCGCAGTTGATGTTAACACTCATTTAATTACAGGATATAAGACAATTGGTGATGTTGTTTCATCCTCTTGGTCAGATTATGCTTCGTCGTTTGAAGGTTGGGAAGATAAATTTGTTGGAACAGATGGATCAACAGTTGCTGATACAGTTGCTGGTGCTACAAAAACTTCAGAAGCATTTAAGACTATTGCTAAAGCTGCTTGCGAACAAGCTGCTAAGGATTTCCCAGTTGCTTCAACAGGCGATAATACCTTCTCATCAGATATTACTGCAGAAGAACAAACTATTTTAGCAGAAGTCGCTTCTGGTGATTTCGTTAAAAATACTTCCTTTGCTGAAAATGGAGTTATCAAGGCTCGTTATGATGTTAAACAAGACGATGTATTAAAAACCATCGTTTATAAAGGATCAACTAACGTTGGATCATTTGTTGATGAAATCAATGTCTATGTTGCAGTTGACGCTACTACATTAAAGATTTCGGATTATGCTTTTGACGGTAAGATTTCTTCACATAACAAAGATGGAGATTTCGCTGATGATGCTCTCGGTTTAATTGGAACCGATGGAACATCTACTGAAAGTGTTGCCCATGCAACTGTTTCTTCTAATGCTATTAAGACAATTGCACAAGCAGCTGTTAAACAAGCAAATATCGACTTAGGTAATCTTCAAGAAGAAGTCCATATCGCTGCTACTGATGAAAGCGGCAAGGCGGTTACTTCAATTGCTGCTGAAGCTTTCTTAAATAACACTGTTGTTAAGAAAATTTATATTCCTGCGACTATCACCAAGATTAATAACGATGCTTTCAAGGGCTGCACTAATCTTGAAGAAATCGTTTATGAAGGTGGAGCTACTAGCGACAAACTTATCACCCTCGGTAATAATGTTTTTGAAGGCTGCACTTCATTAACCACTGTTGATATTAATCTTAATTCTTTAGGAAAATATGCATTCAAAGACTGCACAGGTTTAACTTCAATTTATGTTAACGCTAAGAGTTTAGGTACTGAAACTTTCTCTGGTTGCACTAATTTAAGTTTCGTTTCCTTTGGTAAAGATGCTGGAGCTTCATCTAGAGGAACCGATATTTTCAAAGGCTGCACTTCTTTAGCTAATGTCATTATCGATTCTGCTAATACCCATATGGAAGTTGTTACTTATAATGGATATAAAGTTCTCTTTGGGTATACAAGTAAAAATTCTGAAGAAGGTACTTATTCTTCTGGATATGCTCTTTACGCTTTTGGTGTCACCGTTACTGACCCAGTAACTCTTACACTTGATAATCACTATACATCTTCAACTAAGATTGCGGATGATTCAACTTTTGAAAATTTAAAGATTAGCAAATATGCAGTTGCTGAAGGTTCATCAATTAAATATTATGCTGATGAACAAGGTGCTATTTATAAAGATAACACCATGGCAAGTTTACAATACTTACCAAATGCTTATGACGGCGATTTTGTTATCCCAGCTTCTGTTACCTATGTTAACACCACTGGTTCAGATTTATATATGAGTCCAGAATTAGGTGATATTTCTGTTGCCGAAGGCAATAAAGACTTTATTGTTGAAAACGGAATTCTCTATGCCATTGCTGAATATGATGATAGCCAAGCAGGTGAAACCATTATTGAAACAGATTATTCAACTGCTTATTACTTTAATAAATCTTTAACCGGTATCGTTACTTTAAACGATAGCACTTACAAGATTTGCGAATACGCTTTAGCTAATAGCAATCTCGATGGTATTGCTTATTCTGACAATATTGATGTCGGTACAGGCTTCTTTAAGACAAGCTGGAAAGAAGGAGTTGTCGCCGGAGTTAAAGAAGGATTCAAGATCTATTTTGCTGATGAAGTAAGCATTACTGCAGCTAAATCATTATCTAGACTCTCAGCTGTTGCTTCTTATATCTCTGATACACCTTACGTTGCTGAATAATTTCTTGCTGTAAGATTTCCTTTTAAAAACTGCTCACAGGGAGCAGTTTTTATATTGTTTAGATGCGAAGTTTGCTAAAATTATTAAAGAATAACTTTAACGAGGATAAGCTTTATGAGTAAAAAAAGAACAGATTATATCAAATGGGATGAATATTTTATGGGAGTTGCCCAGCTTTCAGCGATGCGTAGCAAAGATCCATCAACACAGGTTGGAGCATGTGTTGCTTCACCAGATCATAAAGTGGTGACAATGGGATATAATGGGATGCCAGTAGGATTAGATGATGATGAAATGCCATGGGGCAAAGAGGGTAAAGATGATTTAGATAATAAATATCTTTACGTTTGTCATGCAGAGTTTAATGCTATTTTAAATTCTTATGCTCCGGTTAAAGGTTGCATTTTGTATGTAACGATGTTTCCGTGTAATGAATGTGCGAAAGCAATTATTCAGTCAGGTATTAAAGAAGTAGTTTATATGACAGAAAAGTATCCTGATTCCCAAATGGATAGAGCTAGCAAACGCTTATTACTGATGGCTGGGATTCCGTTTCGCTTATATGAAGGAAGAAAACTTGATATTAAGGTACAAGAAGAATGAAATATTTTAAACGATACTTAATTTTAATTATTTGCTTTTTCTTAGCTTTCATTCCTTTAATGGCAGTTCTTTATCAGTTTGATATTATAAATAATCCTTTTAGAAGAACGCTTTTCTTTATAATTGCAGGAGGGTTGTTTATAATATATATCGCAGTAATGAGCATTATTATATATAGACAGGAAAAGAAGAAATAGATGGCTAGATTAACTTTAAAAAATGTTAGTTTCTCTTACGTCGAAGACGAGCCGGCGCTCATCGACGTTTCTTTTGATGTGAAACAAGGTGAATATGTGACTATCATCGGCAAAAATGGTTCTGGTAAATCGACGATAGCTAAGCTTATTACCGGATTGTTACCAGATCTTGATAATGGTGAAATTTTACTCGACGGAGAAAAAATTAAAGAAGAGCAAATCCGGGAAAAAATCGGTATTGTCTTTCAAAATCCAGATAATCAGTTTATCGGTTCAACTGTTCGCGACGATATCGCTTTCGGCTTAGAAAATCATCAAGTTAAACATGATGATATGGATAAAATTATCGATGAATTTTCTGAGTTAGTTTCGATGAAACCTTATCTAGATAAAGAACCATCTGCTCTTTCTGGCGGGCAAAAGCAGCGCGTTGCTATCGCCGGGGTTTTGGCTATGCATCCAGAGATTATTATTCTTGATGAAGCGACAGCTATGCTTGATCCAAAAGGTAAAAAAGAAATTATTTCCTTAATTCACCAGTTAAAGCAACAAGATGAAAAACTTTCAATAATTTCTATTACTCATGATGTTGAGGAGGCTTTCTTATCCGATCATGTTGTCGTTTTAAATGAGGGCAAGGTTATTTATGATGATACGCCTGAGAAAGTATTTTCTAACCATAAAGAAATTATGGATATCGGACTAGATCTTCCATTTTTCCAAAAACTTAAAGATGGGCTTGTTAAAGAAGGTTTCGCTGTAGAAAACTGCCAAAGCCTTTCACAGCTGGAGGATAGTTTATGTCGGTAAGATTTGAAAATGTTTTTTATGTATATCAAGCTCATTCTCCATTTGCCTCAAGTGCCTTAAATGATATTAATGTCAGTTTAAATAGCCATGATTTCTTAGCTTTAGTCGGCCATACTGGGTCAGGTAAGTCTACTTTTGCTCAACAGATTAACGCTTTATTAAAACCGACTGATGGTAAAGTTTTTGTCGGAGAATTAATTCCTTTTGAGATTCAAAAGAAATTATCCTCTCTCGCTGAGGGAGTTTATGCCTATAATGGCTTATTTGAAGGTTATGATCTCTACGAAGGATACGTTGATCATCAGTTAAGCTTTGTAGCTTTGATTAAAGATGAATTAATTTTAATTTGTGAAAGTAAAAAATTTGCTTTAGTAGCCTATCAAGATGAAAATAATTTTTGCCCGGTTATGAAAAAAGTAAAATCTATTAAGCAAGAATTGCTTCCTCAAGACGTCAAAGAGGCTTATTTAGCGACAAAAGAGCCGTTAACTAATAAATACTCGTCATTCAAAAAAGAAGACGTCAAAAACGTTTTCTGCGTGGAAAATAAAAAGAAAATTAAAGGATTGAAAAGCTTAAAAAGCTATTGCGGAATGGTTTTCCAATTTCCAGAATATCAGCTTTTTGAAGAAAGCGTGCTATTAGATGTCGCCTTTGGACCGCGTAATTTTGGCTTTTCTAAGCAAGAGGCCGAAGAAAAAGCTAAAGAAGCTTTGAAAAAAGTCGGTATCGGTGAAGAATTATTCTCCCGTTCTCCCTTTGAATTATCCGGAGGACAGAAACGGAGAGTAGCTATCGCCGGGATTATTGCCTTAAATCCAAAAATCTTGATTCTCGATGAACCGACCGCGGGGCTTGACCCAATCGGAACTCGAGAAATGATGAAGCTTTTTAAATCTTTATATGATCAGGGTACGGACATTATTATGATTACTCATGATATGGATTTAGTCTTAAAATACGCGACCCGCGTCTTAGTTTTAAATCACGGTAATTTAATTTCGGATTCTTCTCCATTAGAACTCTTTGCCAAGAGTGATTTAGAAAAAGAATATAACCTAAAAGAACCTGAAGTTTTAACCTTTGCTAAAAGATTAATTAAAAGAGGTATCAAACTCAATTTATTAAAAATTAAAGATATTGATTCCTTGATTTCTGAATTAAAGGAGGTGCAGCATGGCTAATATCTCCATTGGTCGTTACACCCCATATGATACTTTCTTGCACCGACTTGATCCGCGGACGAAACTCGTTTCGATGATTTTAATCATGGTTATGATTTTCTTTTCTTACGGATCTACTTGGACGAATTTAATCGTCTACGGCGTTTTAATGGTCTTAATTTATATTTTAATGAAAGTTGCTCATATCACTTTGAAGCAGCTTTTTAGACAACTAAAACTTATTTGGGTAATGATGTTGTTCTTATTTGTTATTAACTTATTTACCGTTAAAGAACCATTAGAATTATTTGGCAGTGTTTCTTTTACCATTCCAGGCTTAAACTGGACAATTTATTATTCGGCATTTATTAATACTTTCTATATATTTGTGAGATTAGCTTTAATGTTATCTCTAACATTAATTTTAACTTCTTCGACAAAACCGATGGATTTAACCTATGCTTTAGAATGGCTTCTCCATCCTTTAAAATGGATTAAAGTACCGATTCATGTCTTTGCCATGACTATTTCTTTAGCTTTGCGATTTATTCCGACTCTTCTAGATGAAACTGAAAGAATTATGAAGGCTCAAGCTTCGCGCGGAGTCGATTTTCAAGATGGTAAATTCAAAGAAAAAATAAGGGCGATTATCTCTTTAATCATCCCTTTAATCGCTTCTTCTCTAGGACGGAGCATCGATTTAGCTAATGCCATGATTGCGCGGGGATATGATCCTGATAAAAAACGGACGCGTTACCGGTTATTAAAATTCCATAAAGGCGATTTATTTTCCTTTATTACCGTTATTATTGTCTTTGGATTATTATTAACCGGGATGATTTTAGGAGTAAAAATCATTTAATGAAAATTTTTGCGACTATAGCATATGATGGCTCGATGTATTATGGCTTTCAAAAACAAAAAGATGTCCATAATACTATTCAAGGAATTATTGAAGAGAAACTCTCAACGATTTTTCACCGCGAGATAAAAATTTATGGCGCGGGGAGAACTGATAGATTTGTTCACGCATCTGGGCAAACTTTTCATTTTGAAGTTGAGAACTTAAAAATGGATTTAGAGAGATTAAAATACTCTTTAAATAAGATGCTGCCAGATGATATCGTCATTAAAGATATGAAGGTTGCTGCTGATGATTTTCATGCTAGACTTTCTGCGACTGGTAAACATTATCAATACCGAATCGTTACAGTTAAAAATCCTTTTTATTTACATTACGCCTTAACGTATTTAAAAAAACTCGATTTCAATTTATTAAGGCAGGGGATGAAATTATTTCTCGGTAGACACGATTTTTATAACTTTTGCTCAAATAATGATGATCTTGATTATTTTGAAACTATTGAAAAATTTACTTTGAGAAAATCTCATGATACGGTAATTTTTGATATCTATGGCAGTGGATTTAAACGTTATATGGTCAGAATGATAATTGGAACTTTGCTGGCTTTAAACGAACATCAAATCACATTTGACTATATTAAGGAACGTCTTGATTCTTCCCATGACAAAGTAACTAGTTATAATGCCCCTCCGCAGGGGTTATATCTAATGGAGGTTAGTTATGATCAGAAGTAATTATCATACTCATACTTTCCGGTGCGGACATGCGATTGGCTCTGATGAAGAATATGTTTTGCAAGCAATCGGCTTAGGACTGCAAAAACTTGGCTTTTCAGATCATGTGATGCTTGAAAATATTACTCAAGAGAATGTCCGTGGTAATTTTTCTGCAAGAATAGGCTATTTTAATTCTATACGCGATTTAGCTAACCATTATCAAGAGAGAATTAAAATCTATCTCGGCTTCGAGGCCGAACCTCTTAAAGAATATTTTCCGTATTATCGTTCTTTATTAGAATCAGGGACGATTGATTATTTAATTCTCGGTAACCACTGCACTTTAGATAAAGGTATTTTAAGAGCCTTTTTCGGGAAGAATACGAGTAAGAAAAGCCTTTATGAGTACCGCGATACCTTGATAAGGGGGTTGGAGACGGGCTTATTTTCTTGTATCGCTCATCCTGATTACTTTATGGATTCTTATTTAAAATGGGATCATCACGCGAAGAAAGTTTCAAAAGATATTATTAAAGCTGCGATTCGTTATGATGTTCCTTTAGAATTTAATTTTGCTTTAATTAGAAGAGGTAAAGTTCAAAAAGGAAAAGAATTTCGATATGGATATCCATATTTAAAATTTTGGGAAATGGTAAAAAAATACAATGCAAAAGTGATTGTTGGATTAGATGCGCATAGCCCAGATGATTTAATTAGCGATAAAAATGATGAAGGCTACCGATTAATTAATCAAATGAATTTTAATTTAATCGATACTTTACCTTTTAAAAAAGTCCGTTAATCAATTTGCCGTGATAGATAAAAGTTATAGAAAATATCATTTTAGAGTGATAATATTTTAATGTTGAAAATATATTGTATTAATTTTTAAGGAGAAATTTTATGGGAAGAGCACATGAAGTCAGAGCTAAAAAGATGGCAGCGACATCAGCAGCAAAGTCCGCTCTATACATGAGAGCATCAAAAGAAATCTATATGGCTGCTAAGTCAGGCGAGCCTGATCCAAATGCTAACTTAGCTTTGAGAGCGGTTTTAGAAAAATATAAAGGACAAGGCGTTACCAAGGAAGTTATCGAAAGAGCTATTAACAAAGCTAAAGGTGGAGAAACCACTGCTTATGAAGCTGGTCGTTATGAAGGATTTGGTCCAGGATCATCAGCAATTATCGTTGATACTTTAACCGATAATGTTAGAAGAGCATATGATTCAGTTAGAATGTGTTTCACTAAAAAAGGTGGACATTTAGGTACACCAGGTTCCGTTTCTTATAACTTTAATGAAACAGGTTTAATTTCCTTTGCTGGAAATAATGTTGATGAAGTTACTGATGCATTAGTTTTAGCAGATGTCAATGTTGATGATGTCGAGCAAGAAGATGATTTAGTTGTTGTCAAAGTCGAAAAAGGCGATTTAATGAAAGCTAAAGAAGTCCTTAATCAAATGGGTATTAATGATTTCCAAGAATGCGAAATTACTTTTATTCCAAACGAATATATTGAATTATCTGGTGAAGAGGCTAGAAAGTTCCAAGATTTAATGGATTTACTTGATGATAACGAAGATGTTCAAAACGTCTATCATAACGTCATCATCAAGGAATAATTATTAGATAATTATTGAGGAGGCTAAGCCTCCTTTTTCTTTACTAAAATTTTCTATTTTTAACCATAAAAAGATATAAGATAAAAACTTAAAATACTGTTAAGTAAAAAAACTTAATAAACAACAAAATTTTATTGATTTTAATCTTCATCTTGACTAATATTGTTAATGGCACTAATTGCCAATTGTAGTCCCGGTAAGACAAACAATTGCAAGGAGAAAAAAAGATTTATGCAAAGACAAACAACTATCGCCAATGCTAAAACTGTTGAACGCAAATGGTATGTCGTTGATGCAACCGACCTCCCATTAGGACGTTTAGCGTCAGAAGTAGCCAAATATTTAACGGGTAAGAACAAAGTTATCTATACCCCTAATGTTGATTGCGGTGATTATATCATCGTCGTCAATGCTGATAAAGTCGCTTTATCAGGTGATGCTGAAAACAAGAAGGTTTATTACAACGCTTCTGGTTGGGCAAGAGGCATCAGAAGTAGAACCAGCGGTGTCATGAAGAGAGAGTTCCCGGTTGAAATGATCGAAAGAGCTGTTCACGGAATGTTACCAAAGGGTCGCTTAGGCCGCAAGATGGAAGGAAAACTCTTCGTTTATGCTGGTGCTGATCACAAACATCAAGCACAAAACCCAGAAGTTTTAACCTTAAAGTTCTAGGAGGAATAGACGATGACTAAGAAAAAAGATGTTAAGTACTACGGCACTGGCCGCAGAAAAAAATCAATCGCCAGAGTCTATTTGATTCCTGGTACTGGTAAAGTTACTGTTAACGGAATGGATGTTAACGAATATTTACCACACGCAACACTTGTCATGGATTTAAAGCAACCTTTAGTCATGACTGGTACTGCTGATCGCTTTGATATTGAAGCAATCGTTATCGGTGGTGGCTTCTCTGGTCAAGCAGGTGCTTTAAGACTCGGTATTGCTCGCGCATTGCTTGAAGCAAACCCAGAATATCGTCTTACTTTGAAACCACAAGGCATGTTAACTCGTGATGCTCGTGTCAAAGAAAGAAAGCACTACGGCTTAAAGAAAGCAAGAAGAGCTCCACAATTCTCAAAACGTTAATCAATTTTATCGTCAAGAGAAAATCAAAGAAGTATTTAGACTTTGTAAGAAGTTTGAATGCTTCTTTTTTTATTATAAAACAAAAAATGCGTATAATATGATTATGAAAGATATACTTCTGAAGAAAGAAATCTCTATATGTTTGATAATATTCATCCGACGAGATGCGGATATCAAAATTGGTGGTTACCGGAGTTTGAAGAGGCAATCGCGGCAATTTGTCAATAAATAAAAAAAGTCTTATAATAGTTTTGGAGGATATGACAAATGGAAGAAGTCAAATATATTTATGACACACAGATGTTAATTGAAGGAAAAAATCTTTCGGAAGATGCAATTAACGATTACATTACCAAAAATATTGAAGGCGACTGCTTATTAGCTGTCGGCGATGATGAATTAATAAAAATTCATTTCCATACTAATGAACCATATAAAGTCTTAGAATATGCTCTATCACTTGGTGAAGTTTATGATGTCGTCATCGAAAATATGAAGAGACAAGCTGAAGGTCTTAAAGGTTAATTGTTGACTTTTTAAAATAATTCTTTTACACTAAGTTCGTTAATAAAAGGGAGTAGCTAACACTTAAAGTGTTATAGTGACCGTCAATCACGATAAAGACTTCTTTATCCGGACTATATTAATTAGCGAGACTTTTATTGCGTTTTTGCAATAAGAGCCTCGCTTTTATTGTATAGAAAGGATGAAATATGGAAATTTATAATTTGTCTGAAAAAGAGGTCAGAGAAAAGATTAATCATAAAGAAGGACCTCTAACCGCGGAAGAAATCAAAAAGCGGCAAATGGAATATGGCAAAAATGAAATTGAAGAAACTAAGAAGAAAAATCCGTTTTTAATTTTTTTATTACAGTATACTGATTTCTTAGTTATCATTTTGATTATTGCCGCGATTGTTTCAGCTTGTTTAAAAGAAATTGAAAGCTCAATTGTCATTTTCGTTGTTATTACGATAAATGCGATTTTAGGGACAGTTCAAGAAATTAAAGCTGAAAAATCTCTTGATGCTTTGAAGAAACTTTCTTCTCCGAGTGCGAAAGTGTTAAGAGAGGGAAAAATTATTCAAATTGATTCTAAAGATGTAACTCTCGGCGACGAAGTTATTCTTGATGCCGGCGATTATATCCCGGCCGATGGTAGAATTTTAAAATCTTCTTCTTTGAAGGTTGATGAATCTGCTTTAACCGGTGAATCGGTGCCAGTTGAAAAAAATAGTCAAGTTATCGATGGAAAAGTGGCTCTTGGAGACCAAAAAAATATGGTTTTTGCCGGGAATTATGTTACCTATGGCAGAGCTAATTATTTAGTAACTGCAATTGGTATGCAAACAGAAATTGGTAAGATTGCCACTTTACTAAAACAAGCCAAAAATAAGAAGACACCTCTTCAAGAAAATCTTGATAAATTCGGCGTTAGATTATCAATTGGCATATTAATTTTCTGCGCGATAATCTTTGTCGTGCAAATTATTAATAAAGCGGAAATTATTGATGCGTTTATGTTTGCTATCGCTTTAGCGGTTGCCGCTATTCCGGAAGCTTTATCAAGCATCGTTACTATCGTTTTAGCTATCGGTACCCGGAAGATGTCTAATGAAGGCGCGGTAATGAGAAAATTACAAGCTGTTGAAGGATTGGGTTCAGTTTCCATTATTTGCTCGGATAAGACTGGCACTTTAACTCAAAATAAAATGGTCGTTGAACATTTTTATCTTAATAATAAAGATACGGATGTAAAAAACGATAAAATCGATGATAATTCGTTACGCTTAATGAAAGATGCTATTCTTTGCAATGATGCTTCAAATGAAAATAATCAAGAAATTGGCGATCCAACGGAAGTAGCACTTCTTAATTTAGGAAGATTTAAAAATCTTTTAGCTAGTGAAGTTAGACATGAAGAGCCTCGCTTAAAAGATTTACCATTTGATTCCGACAGAAAATTAATGACAACTTTAAATCTTGTTGATAATGAGTATCGCTTAATTACTAAAGGAGCGGTTGATGTTATCTTAAATAGATGTAAATTCATCGATATCAATGGTGAGATTAAAGAAATTAATTCTGAATTTAAAAAGAATATTGAGAGCATGAATTTATCGTATTCTGAAAGTGGCTTAAGAGTTCTCGCCTTTGCTTATAAATATTTAGATTCTGATCGCGTTTTAACATTTGAAGACGAAAATGATTTGATTTTTCTTGGATTAATAGCGATGATGGATCCACCTAGAGAAGAATCTGCGGAAGCTGTTAAAAGATGTAAAGAGGCGGGAATTACTCCGATTATGATTACCGGTGATCATATTATTACTGCGTCAGCTATCGCTAAAAGAATTGGTATCCTTAATGATGGTGATAAAGCTGTTCTCGGAAGTGAAATTGATAAATATAGCGATGAAGAATTAAAAGATTTTGTTAAAGATATCCGCGTTTACGCGAGAGTCTCCCCAGAACATAAAATTAGAATTGTTAAAGCCTGGCAAGAAAGAGGTAATATCGTAGCTATGACCGGTGACGGAGTTAATGATGCTCCAGCCTTAAAGCAAGCTGATATCGGGGTTGCGATGGGTATAACAGGAACGGAAGTTAGTAAATCCGCTGCAGCCATGGTCTTAACTGACGATAATTTTGCGACGATTGTCAAAGCGATTAATAATGGTCGAAATGTTTACGCGAACATCAAAAAAGCTATTCAATTCTTAATATCAGGAAACTTTGCAGCAATTATCGTTGTCATGGTTTGCTCTTTAAGCTTCCTTCCGGTTCCATTTGCGCCAGTTCATTTGTTATTTATTAATTTACTTACTGATTCATTACCGGCTATTTCTCTTGGCTTAGAACCGCATAGCGATGAGGTTATGAAGCAAAAACCGCGTCCAATTCATGAATCAATTATGAATAAAGAGTTCTTAATTAATGTCGGTATTGAGGGTTTCATAATCGCATGTGTTGTCTTTGCAGCATTTATGACAGGTTTATATTGGGACGGAAGTCAAAACGCCTTGTTAGCATCGACTTTTGCTTTCGCTGTTCTTTGTTTAAGCAGATTACTTCATAGTTATTCAACAAAACATAAAGATAGTTGCTTCAAAAAAGATATTTTCAATAATTCAATGATGCAAATTTCTTTCTTGATTGGGTTTGTTTTGATAACTTTAATTATGGTTGTTCCATTCCTTGATAATATTTTCTCGGTTCAAACATTAAATATCTTCCAGCTTTTAGTTGTTTATGGCTTTGCGCTAAGTTCTTTCTTATTAGTTCAATTAGAAAAAGTTATTCGCACTTTGATAAGAAAAAGAAAAAATAAATAGCCTGTGATTCGCAGGCTATTTTTTTGCCTTGATTAAAAATGATATAAAAACAAAAAAAGTTGTTGATTTTACTTTTGGCTTATAGTATTATAATCAAGCGCGATGGGCCTGTAGCTCAGCTGGTTAGAGCGCACCCCTGATAAGGGTGAGGTCGAAAGTTCAAGTCTTTTCAGGCCCACCATCAAGAATATTTTGAGGTTGCTATTAGCAACCTTTTTATTATGTGGACCGAAGGGACAACATAAAACCGCCTCCTATGGGGGCGAGAAT